>CACETT010000004.1 GCA_902562525.1 uncultured Alphaproteobacteria bacterium | reverse complement strand
GCTCTGAAATTTTCAGCCACGGCGGTGCGCGTGAATGGGCCCAAAAACTTAACGTCGATTTTCTTGGCGAATTGCCACTAGATATTGGAGTACGGGTGGGATCAGATGGAGGGATACCTATAAGCGTATCAGATCCGGGCTCACTTCACGGAAAAACCTTCATGGAAATAGGGAAGAAGGTGGCCGAAAAGGTGGACAGTTCCCATAATTTAAACACTCCCCCTACAATAGAGACCATGGATTAACAGTGCAAAGATCCGTATAAAGGAACATCATTATCCTAAGGGCTTCCCCTATCAATTAAGTCTTTTCAAGTCCTAAGGCCAGCATTAGCTCGCGCCACTCCCTGGGGGATAAACCACTACCCTTCTGGTCAATCGGCTTACCCCCGACTAATTTTCTCAAGACCGATAGGGCGGGCTGAGATAACTCAAACGCATTAACTCTGTAATCAATAAATGCTTCATACACATGTGGCACCCAGTCTTTAAGAATCTTTAACATTACTGAGGCATAGGCACGGATTTCATATTGGGCATGGGGGTCAGCGCGCAAAGCAAGAAAATGCATTAAATTATGTAAATTTACCTTCCAGTACCACTGCGTATAAAAATTGAGGCTTAAATTCATCCTCGCAAGCTCGCGGGCCAGCCCATGGCGGTCCTGCCTGAGGACTTCTCCATTCTCATCTTCATTCATCATTTCCACATAGTGATCATGAGCTCTGTTTGCATCTTCTTGTAACAAATTAAGAACTCTGGCTGCTTCATGCCCCTCCAACACAGAGCCTCGCCCCTGCCGATTGATGGAAGATTGAGTGGCTAGGTGCTGCGGTTGCGGTATATAAAATTCCTTATCCAAATAGGAATACCGGGCAGAGTATTCATTTATATTTGCTGTGCGGTGTCTTACCCATTGACGAGCAACAAAAATTGGAAGCTTGATGTGGAATTTAATTTCACACATTTCGAATGGGGTTGTGTGCCGGTGACGCATGAGATACCGGATTAAACCCCGGTCTTCCCTAACCTGTTTAGTCCCCGAACCATAAGAAACACGGGCCGCCTGGACCACAGCGTTATCATCACCCATGTAATCAATGAGACGGACAAAGCCATGATCAAGCACCTGTAAAGGCTTGTACAAGTACTCCTCAAGGGCGGAAACAGTAACCCTCCGCGTCATAACTCCTTTTGGTTGCCCATCGGGCGCCCCATTATCTTCAGTCATAGGGTATCCTTCACATCAATACACATTGAGCCTAGATTTCCCAACACAGTACCAGGCTTCGAAACACTCGCCAACAAAGAGATCCGTTGTCTCCTCATTCCCCAAGTTTGCGCCAAGCATAGGCTTTCAATATTTCTTGATAAGGCATATATTGGGGGGTCGGTCATCCGACTATAGCGATAAACGCCATATGGAATAGGCTGCATGGACCCGGGGGCAGTACCCGGCGCCTCCACCATAAGTCTTCGTTTTCGCGCTGCGTAGCGTGTACTTTATGGGGGCGAACCAGGTTCGACATGGGCAATAAAGATATGGTTTTTGCTCGGCATGATACCACCGTTACCGGGTCAAAAACACAATTGCCAATGATAATGAAATGGCACTTGCTGCTTAGTATTACTAGGTAAGCGCGGTTCGGGGGGCGCCGGGCAACAGAAGCCCTCCACATAAACCAAAACGTCAGAGCTAACATGACAGAAAATAAATTAGATTACAAAAAAATGGTAAATGACGCCCTCAGACAAGTCGTGTTACGCACTCTGAGGTCCGTCGCTGAAGATGGACTGCCTCCAGGGCACCACTTGTATATTTCCTTTTTGACGGCGTTGCCAGAAACCAAAATCGGGGCTGATCTTAAGCAACAATTCCCCGATGAAATGACGATAGTTTTGCAAAATCAATTCTGGGATTTGGCAGTTACCAACGAAGGCTTTAGTGTGACACTAAATTTTAATAAAATTCCCCATAAGTTAGTAATCCCGACAAAAGCACTAACAGGCTTTGCCGATCCCCTTGCGGAATTTACCTTGCAATTTGTGGGGGAAGATAGCAGTCGAGCCTTTGACGAGGCTGTTACCGCAGAGGAAACCACAGTTGGTGAAAGTGAAGCGAAAATTGAAAAAGTAGTAGAATTAGATAATTTTCGGAAAACATAGGCATCTATTAATGCCCCTGACCTCAATTAATACAATTCATGTTCAATTTTATCAAAGCCTATGCCCATATCTTTCCACAGTTTGAAGGAAGAGAATTAGACGGAAAAAACCAACTTAGTAAAGCCAAAAATAAACCCCCTTCAAGAGACACATTCAACATGACCGACTTTTTGTTTCAAGAACTTTTCCCCCTTGGACCGGACACCACAAAGTACCGCCAATTGACAAATGAATTTGTGAGTTCTGCTAAATTTGAGGGCCAAGACATTTTGAAAGTTAGACCAGAAGCACTAACCTTGCTGGCTTCTGAAGCAATTCGAGATATATCTCATCTGCTTCGTTCGAGCCACCTTGAACAACTGGCAAAAATCCTGGCCGATCCCGCGGCCTCCAAAAATGATAAATTTGTTGCCCTGGAACTGATTAAGAATGCCAATATCTCTGCCGCTGGAATCTTACCCATGTGTCAAGACACTGGCACTGCAATAGCCATGTGCACGAAAGGTCAACAAATATGGACCGGGTTTAATGATGAAGAGTTTATAAGTAGAGGGGTATTTGAGGCATATAGAGATTTGAATCTCCGGTTTAGCCAGGTAGCACCACTGAGTCTTTTTGATGAGGTAAACACCAAGAGCAACCTTCCCGCTCAGATCGATATATATAATAAGCCTGGACAAAATTACGAATTTCTTTTTGTGGCAAAAGGTGGCGGCTCTGCCAATAAAACTTTTTTATTTCAGGAAAGCCCCGCCCGTTTACATCCCCAGAAACTGATTGATTTTTTAGACCAAAAGTTGCGTTCCTTGGGGACAGCAGCATGCCCTCCCTATCACCTAGCCGTGGTAATTGGGGGCACTACGGCTGAACTCAATTTAAAAACCGTAAAATTAGCGAGCTGCAGATATTTGGATAACCTTCCGTTGCAAGGGAGTTCTTCAGGACATGCCTACCGTGATGTCGGGTTAGAAAACAAACTTCAAAAACTCACTGAGTCCTTTGGGATTGGCGCTCAGTTCGGTGGGAAATATTTCTGTCACGATGTTCGAGCAATCCGCCTGCCTCGACACGGCGCCAGCCTGCCCATCGGGATCGGCGTTTCATGCTCCGCAGACCGTCAAGCTCTCGGAAAAATAACTAGTGCAGGCGTCTTCCTTGAACAACTTGAATCCAATCCCGAATCCTATTTGCCAGATGCACCCGAAAGCACCTCCGAGGAGCCGGTAGTTGAGATTGACCTGAACAAACCGATGAGGGAAATCCGGGCCACCTTATCAAAGTATCCGATTAAAACTCGTATTTCTCTTTCAGGGCCTATGATTGTTGCTAGAGATGCAGCACATGCTCGTCTACAAGCCTTACTCGACGCAGGGGGTTCGCTTCCTGATTACTTCAAAAATCATTGCATTTATTATGCGGGCCCCGCCAAGACCCCAACAGGCTATGCAACCGGCTCCTTTGGCCCCACTACGGCTGCCCGTATGGACCCTTTTGTCGAACCCTTTCAAAAAATGGGGGCATCCCTTGTTATGCTAGCGAAGGGGAATCGGACAGCCAGCGTAAAAAATAGTTGCCAGAAATATGGGGGTTTTTACTTGGGCTCCATAGGCGGGCCTGGCGCTCGCCTAGCCAACGACTGTATAAAGAGTGTGGAATGTATTGCCTATGAAGATCTGGGCATGGAGGCTGTTTGGAAGATTGAGGTAGAGGGCTTTCCCGCTTTCATAATAGTAGACGACAAGGGCAATGACTTTTTCTCTCAACCTCGCGAGGCTTAACAGCCAAATCACGTTTTTCTAACAAAATTTTAATCCTCTAACCGTGCCTTAAACAATTGGGCTGCTTCGTTCCATTCTTGAACCAACACATTTCTTTCCTCAACCGCTGCTTGCGCCTCACTTATTAAACTATCCCGGCGACCCTCAATGGACCGAACCAAATCAACAGTCTCATGTAGGGCTTTTTCTGCAGAAGATATTTCTTGTAACAATCTGCCAAGCTCATCCTCATTCTTTTGGGCTAAAGCAACCAAACAGGAGGCGTATTTCTCCAGAGCCGAAGTATACTCCCCTGTCGAGTCCAAACCATCTTTCATCTCTTCGGGGCCTGCTATTTTTCCATCTGGTAACTGCGGTTTATCTGGCCTTAGCCCGCAATCCTCCGCCACCACAGGTAGAACGGCAAACAACAGCCAAATTATCGAACCCAAGTAAATTATTTTTTTCATTATACCTCCTAGCATCGCGACAGAGGATAGCACAAGAATCTAAGAAGATGACAACCTAAAAAAGGGGGAGTTCCGGGAAAGTAAGCCACCAATGCATGCTCTATGCCTCCGAAAATTCAACCAGTCTGGCGCAAATTCTACCGACCCATAATTTCGCACAACCTTCAATCCTGCAACAGTTCCTGTAAAAGATCGCGGAACTCAGTATCCTCCACTTGGTTAGGTGTTAGGTTATCTTCGATAGGGTCCGATTGCTCAGCAGAACCCCCGTCAATAAGTTGCTCAATTAAATCCTCCGCAGCCCCTATAGGATTAGCCCCCTCCAGAGTTTGTTCCAAACTGATATCCTCTACATCGTTAACTATTCCTTGGATATCCTCCGAAACACCTTGGACCTCATGAAAAATTGATCGCAAATAGCTTTCTAACTCTGTGACACGCACGCCCACATCCGGCGCTCCCAACTCGCCCTCAATATACAGTGTAATGGGCAGGGGAAGGTCATGGTCGGCCAAAATAGTCTTCACCTCTAGATCCTGCGTCCACGCCCCCAAATCTATAAGTCCCGAAACATTAGCCGTTCCCTCATCCAAAACAAACACCAGGTCTTCTGTTTTAATTTTTCCTTTATCGGCTTCAAAATTTCCCTTGAAACCGGTAAATAATGTTTGCCCCTCACCTAAAATTGTGGGAACCAGATCGATAAAATCACCCACTTGATCTAGGTTACGCGATTTCTCCAAAAACTCGTGAAAACTAATTCCCGTTATAGTTCCTCCTGCGTCTCCGGTTATCCGGCCATTCCCCGACAATGTTTTTATTCTCTGTTCTTTATCTCCACCTTGTCCTGTCAAACTGGCTTGCAGTGTCACCCGACCCGAAAGGGGACCGAAGCCATCATAGCTTGCTAACACCTCACTTAAATCGGCCTCCTCCAGAGAGAAGGTGACATCAAAACTAGGATCCGGCTCCCTTGCCAAGACCCCCTCGACATTAAAATTTCCACCTCCCCAAAGACCCAAGAAATTCACAATATTGATGGAATTTGGTGTCACATTTAACTTTGCATCAACATTCTCGAATGTCTGCCCTAGACCTCTCATGTTGGCCACTTTCAAAATAATATCGGCAGATAAACTGCCCCAACCAACTGGGTCATATCCATCCAGAACTGGTTCAGCCAATGATGACACGGCTCCCTTATCTGCGTGACTAGAGACCTCATAATTTCCGGCCTCCATTACGGCAAGTAAGGCAGATAATTCATTGAGATCCAAATTCCTGGAAGTGAAGGACCCAAGCAATTTGTGCTCGTTGCCATTTGTATGAACGGCAAGATTCCCATGAAGATCACTAGCCGGTGTGGTCACTTCAAGGTCCGGGATTTTTATACCATCCAACCCGCCTTGCAATATAATTGAAAAGCCAATTGGACCATCCGAAAGACTGCCGCCTTCGTTGACCCCGAGCTCAGATATAAATGTCGGCATGTCTGGGTGCTCTATAACAAAAGACATTTCATTCTCCCCGGCATCATAGTTGCCAAACCCGGCGATATTGAGATCCCCCCTGGCGATGCCCCCCTCCCAATTAAAGTTGGCGGGCCCGCCATTAAAGTGCAAATCAACTGCAGTTTCTGCATCAGCCTTTAGGAAACCAGGCAGCGGTTCTCTCCAGAAAATCTCCAAGAAATCACCTATATTTGAGTGGGTAAAATCCCCATACACGTCATACTTAAAGGTTCGGTCAATTTTTGTGAGAGTACCCGTCGCCTGCAGAAAACCATCACCTACCATCGCAATAGCCCCCACATCGAAGTTGGGAACCACCCCAGCAACGTCAGCACTAAGGGTAACGGGAATTTCGGCTCCTAAAACTACCTCTGGCACTGCAATATCGTAATTCGACAAGAGCGCTCCAAACTCAGCCAAACTAGCTACCCCCACTTCCGCCGACACGTCTATCCTTCGAGTTTTCAGAACATCCACAATACTACCCTGTAGAGCGATCTGGCTTTCCAGAAGCTCAACGACTCCATCCATTGTCATTTGCTCCAAGTCGCCTTGGACTGCCAGTTCTGCTGCTATCGGGCCCAAAAGAAATTGCGGAAGCCCATTAATTTCTGGAAAAACTCTCGCCAAAGAGCCCAACCTTTTGGCACTTCCACTAAAGGAACCCTGAATAGAAGGATTTAAGAAGAGATCACTCACCATACCAGTGAATTTAATAGACGAACCTAAAAACTCTCGAACAGCAATCTCTCGAACATCCAGATCATCCTGCTGCCACAAACCATTTAGGATAACACCTGAAACAGGCATGCCATTGGCGGTCACTTCGTCAAGCCGAACATCAAAATCAGCATCAAAGGCCGACAAAATTGTGATGTAGGGGTTACTGTCAGAGGCAACATCACCCTCACGCGGGAAAACCTGGGAGCGATACGCATCAAGGTCTAACTGATCTACGTGAAGGCCTATTCCCAGACCAACCCGGCCATTGGAAACTGCATAAGCAACACCGCCTCGTATCAGGCTGGTATCCAATTGTAGATCGACATCTGTAAGATTGCCCGATGTTAGTGTTCCCTGAATTTTTGTTGAAAACAATAACCGCCTCAACCGCTCCCCTGATAATGAATCTAGTTCCACAGATAGCCACTTAAGCAAAGCTCGAAGGTTATCAGAGCTTCCCCGGGCTGTCCCAAGGAAACCTGGGATGTCCTGCTCCAAATAGAACTGCCCCTCCAAAGCAAGAGAGGACGCCCCGGGAAGCCTAACAGAACATTGATTTAACCTTATTACCCCATCATTAATACCTGCATCCACAACCACATTTCTAATTACCTCACCCTTGTATTGGATCGCATCCGCAACCAATATTACATCCGCAACCAAACTTGGTCTGTTAGACAAACTTGATATCAAGTCAACAACCTTCGACACCAACTCAACCGCTATTTGTTCATCTCCCAAAGAAATCTCAGAGTTGAGAACCCTGTCCAGATTGAGACGACCCAAATTAACTCGTCCGCTAACTCTATTAGACCCCAAAGAACCAACAGCACTACCCTTTAACTCACCTAAACGGAATTCCGATTCTGAAATATCCAACACGCCGCCTTGCCAACTAAAGTCAGAAGAAAATTGAAACAATTCTGGGTCGATGGCCTTGGTGCCAAGTAAAATCTCCTGCAACTTGGACCAGCCTGCGGGCAACCTATTCCCTCCATCTGGATAAACTTTAAGGGCACCTACCCAAGAAGAAACGCCTTCGGCATTAGTGTTTGAGCTAGCGGAATATTTTAACTGGAGCCCCTGCGATCTTATTTGCCCTCGCGTCAAGATATCATTCTGAGGACTTACCTCCACCAAAATTGATTCAACCAAAACTTCACTACCGAAGGCTCTTAACACTCCATTAAACTGGAATGGCCCGCTCAAACTGGGTGCAGACATGCTTAAATTGACGTCCTGAATCTGATACCTGTGACCGTTAGGAGCATCTACATATTCAAAATTCCCAGCTGAAATCACAACCTCCTCAAGCGAAATATCTGCCAAAAATTTACCGGAGAATAGCCGTGAGCCCGCGTTCTTACTTTCATCCCAAACCCAGTTGGTGCGACCGTCAGCAAGCCTTTCCAAAACTATTGTGGGTTCGACCAAAATAACCCGCATTATTTGAATAGACCCCATTAACAAGGGTACGAAAGCAACCTCGACATCAACTGAATGGACCTCGGCCATATGAGGAACAACGGCGCCTTCGATACTGCCGATATGAACCCCCTTTAAAGAAAATTTTGTTTTGGGAATCACAGAAAGTGAAATGTCCCCGGATACGGCAAACTCCCTACCCAGCTCGTAAGCAACCCTATCAACTATTTGGCCTTTATATTGATTCCAGTCCATTAAACCAGGGACTATCAACACAAAGCCAACACAAAACACAAAAAGCCCGGTCCCGGTATATAAGATAATCTTCAAAGCGTTCCCCACAATTGATTATTTCCGAAAACGTGGCAAAATTATGGCGTTATAATAAAGTCGCCGAATAGGCGAATTTATCTCCAAACTGACTTCGCTGAATTAATCCGATTGGCATGTGCTAACCTGAGGCCAAACAGAATGTCTCAAGACTGTATGCCGGACAAGTTTAGATTGGTAAAGCGCGACATAAAAAATTAAAGATGCCATACTTTTTTCTATTGGTTAACCTAAGGCCCTAGTTCAAAAATTTGGCTGCCCCGCGTTTTGGGGAAACCTGCTGGAGATAATAAGTTTAATATCATAATTTAACGGCCGTTACCGCCGAAATTTGGAGGTCCAATGAAAGCGTCAGATTTGTTTGTTAAATGCCTGGAAAACGAAGGTGTGGAGCGTATTTTTGGAGTTCCTGGAGAAGAAAATGCAGACCTAATGATCTCTCTTATCAATTCCCCAATTGACTTTGTACTTTGTCGACACGAACAAGCGGCAGCTTTTGCCGCTGACGCATACGGTCGCCTGACAGGTAAAGCTGGCGTCTGCCTTGCCACCCTTGGACCAGGGGTTACAAATCTTCTCACTGGACTAGCTGATGCAAATATGGACAGAGCCCCTGTTGTTGCCATCGTAGGCCAAGGGTCAACCACTCGCCAACACAAAGAAAGTCATCAAATAATGGATGCAATTCGGATGTGCGAGCCCATAACCAAGTGGTCGGTCTCTGTCCTCGCGCCGGAAAATATAACCGAGGTTATCCGCAAAGCTTTTAAACTTTCGGAGACGGAAAAGCCTGGAGTGTGCGTCATTGAACTTCCTGAAGATGTGGCCAAGAAAGACATCCAAGATAAGCCAATGAAACCAATAAAAGTCCGACGCCCAGCAGCCGATCACAAATCCGTAGCACAGGCAGCTGAATTAATTTATAGCTCCAAGAGTCCCATTATTTTAGCCGGGAACGGCGCCATTAGAAAAAGGGCCGCCAAACAATTAACTAAACTCGCCCACAACATTGGAGCCGGAGTCGTAAACACTTTTATGGGAAAAGGCGCAATTCCTATGGATGACGAACATTGCTTGTATACGATTGGCCTAGGAACGGGGGACTACAATAACCTCGCCTTTGATAGCGCAGATCTTATCATTTCTTGTGGATACGATCTTGTGGAATACGCACCCAAAGCCTGGAACAGAACCAATCAGTCACAAAAGAAAATCATCCATATGGATTTTTGGCCCGCTGAGGTGGACCGCGACTACGCACCCTCAGTAGAAATTGTCGGCGACTTGGCGGATGGGCTCTGGCAACTCAACCAAGCGTTAGAATCGAGAAAAGAAAGGCCACTGCCACTCTTTGATATAAAATCCAGAAAAGATCTCAGAGCCACCCTAACCCACGACTTTTTGGCTGAAATGAACGATCAGTGTTTTCCAATGAAACCCCAGAAAATCTTATATGAGGTGCGAAATTTTTTGGGGCCGAATGACATACTTCTATCAGATGTGGGCGCACACAAGATGTGGATATCACGTTACTACCAATGTTTCCAACCTAATACTTGTCTGATTTCAAATGGTTTTTGTTCAATGGGATTTGCGATGCCAGGGTCCATAGGGGCCAAAATAGCTTTGCCCGACAGAAAGATCCTATCCATCAATGGTGATGCCGGCTTTAGTATGAACGCCCAGGATCTAGAAACAGCAGTACGGAAAAAATTAAATATAGTTGCTATGGTGTGGGTGGATGGCGAGTACGGTTTGATCAAATGGAAACAACAGGACCAATTTTCTGGGAAGCATTCGGATTTAGAATTTAATAATCCCGACTTTGAGAAATTGGCAGAGGCGTATGGAATGTGGGGGAAAGCGCTTACAGCAGTAGATCAGCTCCCGACGTCGCTAGAGGAGGCCTTCCAACAAGAGGGCCCTGCAATTATCGCCGTACCAGTAGACTATAGGGAAAACCGCAAATTAACAGCCCGGTTAGGCAATATAGAAATACCGATCTAAACCAATCCTTAAAAGATCCAAAAGTGAGTTTTTCAATCTGCAACCCTATGTTCCACAAAACGTCGCCTTGACCTCTTCGTGCGGCTCCGGGGGCAGCCCATATTTAGCCGAGGACATGACCTCTTCGTATGGATTTTCAAGAACTCCTACAAGTTTATGAAAGTAGGTATAATCATTTTCGCTCACTGCATATTTGATTGCCTCTTCGACAAGATGATTTCTTGGAATATACACAGGATTTTCTGACCCCATAACTGTCTCCCAACCATGGCTGCCTACCCAATCCTCCTGCAATCTCCGAGACCATCGCGCAATCCAATCCTTAAGCCCTTTAGAGACCCCAAAAAAATGTTGTGCCGCTGCGACCCTAGCGGCATTTGAACCATGATATGAAGTTAGGTGCCGGAAGGTCACGGTATAATCCAGCCCTTCTTCTGCCATCTCTTGCAACAAATCCTGACCAAGCATTTCATCACCATCCAGTTGCTTTCGTAACCCAAGCTTTTTTTTGAACCCCACTAAATAGGCCTCCCCAAACAACTCTGGGTACTTAGCCACTATTTTCTGAACCCTATCCAGAGCTGATTTTTTACCCCCCTCAATCAATGGCAGCAATGTCTGCCCAAAGCACCCAATATTCCAGTAGCCAATTCCAGGCTGATTGCTATAAGCATAGCGTCCAAATTGATCAATTGAGCTAAAAACCTTTTTAGGGTCATAGCTATCCATAAATGCACACGGACCATAGTCGATTGTTTCGCCCACGACCGAGGTATTGTCTGTATTCATTACACCGTGAATGAATCCAATTAGTTGCCAATGTGCAATAAGGCTAGCCTGCCGCTTCACTACCTCCTCCAGCAAGGCTTCGTATTTGCCATCCACATTATCTATACTGGGAAAGTGTCTCTCAATCACATAATCAGCTAATGCTTTCAGACCCACAATATCTGATCGCGACGAAAAAAATTGGAAAGTACCAACCCGAATATGACTCTCGGCTACACGGACCACAATCGCTCCTGGAAGCTCCTCTTCACGAAGAACTGTATCACCTGTATCAACAGCAGCGAGTGATCGGGTGGTTGCAATCCCCAGCCGCCACATTGCTTCACTCAAAATGTATTCCCGCAGAACGGGCCCCAAGGCAGCTCTGCCATCGCCGCTACGCGAATACGGGGTAGGCCCAGCACCTTTCAACTGAATATCTCGCCTTACGTCATCGCGCCCCACTATTTCGCCCAACAAAATAGCTCTCCCATCCCCAAGTTGTGGCACCCAGCCTCCAAATTGATGGCCCGCATAAACCATTGCCAAGGGCTCCGATCCCTCCGGCACACAATTTCCACTTAGTATGTTGGCACCAACACGACCCCCCAGAGCCTCGGGATCAAGACCCAAAATTTCGGCCAATTCCTCGTTTACCTTGATAACTTTTGGGGAGGAAACTGGAGTTGGTGCGAGACGGGTATAAAATCGCTCAGGAAGGCGGGAGAACGTATTATCAAAGGTGAACCCTCCAGCATATAGTTCATCGATATTTTCGCGCACTGAAAACCCTCTTTCCTTAACTTTCCCAGCTAGTGCAACTTCAGAAAAACTACACGTTTATGATTTTTCCTGGATTCATAATATTATTTGGATCTAACGCAAGCTTAATGGAACGCATTACGCTTACCCCCTCACCAAGTTCCGCGTTAAGAAAGTCAATTTTCCCATATCCTATACCGTGCTCTCCTGTACAAGTCCCTCCGAGTGCAAGTGCTCTGGCGACTAGCCTGTCGTGCATATCTCCTGCTTCCTTCAACTCACCGTGAGAATCGGTATCAACCAAATATACTACATGAAAATTACCGTCACCTGCATGCCCAGCTATTGGAGCCATTATTGAGGAGCACTCTATGTCAGCCTTAGTTTCGCTAATACATTGTGCCAACTGGGAAATGGGAACGCACACATCGGTCACCATTGGTTTTGAACCAGGTCGCAGCGCATTCATAGCGTAGAGAGCATCATGCCGGGCCTGCCACAAGCGATTCCTGTCCTCTGCCTTGGTTTCCCATTTAAAATCCCCACCACCAAAGCCAGCAGCTATATCCTGAGCCTGCCTAGAATGCTCTTCAACACTAGTTTGGCTTCCATGAAATTCATAAAATAAGGTGTGAGATACTGGATAATCAGTTTTCGAAAAGGAGTTAACTCCCATCATCGTCGCGTCATCTAGCAATTCAATTCGGGCTACCGGGATTCCCAACTGAATAGTCTCTATGACCGAACCTACCGCATCATCTATTGAAGGAAAGGAACAGATTGCCGCCGAGATAGCCTCCGGGATACCGTGCAGTCGCAGTGTGATTTCGGTAATGATGCCCAGCGTCCCTTCAGATCCCACAAACAGCCTGGTCAAATCATATCCAGCTGAGGACTTTCTGCTCCGAGTTGCCGTGCGGATAATCCTGCCGTCTGCCAAAACTACTTTTAATGACATCACAGCCTCTCGCATGGTTCCATACCGCACCGCGTTGGTTCCACTTGCCCGGGTTGACGCCATGCCGCCAATTGAAGCGTCTGCCCCAGGATCAACGGGGAAAAATAACCCCATATCCCTCAAGTATTCGTTCAACTGTTTACGGGTAACACCAGCCTGCACCGTACAATCAAGATCTTCAGAATTTACTGAGACCACCTCATTCATCTGTGACAAATCAATGCATATCCCTCCATATAACGCTGCTACATGCCCCTCTAGGGAAGTACCAGTGCCGTATGCAATTATGGGAACTTGATGCTTGGAACACACTTTAACGGCATACTGCACATCTTCGGTGCTGCAAGCGAATACCACAGCGTCAGGACTTCGAGGTGCGTGAAACGACTCGTCAGTCCCATGGCGCTCTCGAACAGCAAGAGAGGTGGTCAACCGGTCGCCGAAATACGCCTTCAGAATCTCAATAACTTTTTCTGGAGAACCAAAGTCTACCTTGCTTAGCTTTTTCAACTCCGACATCCCATTTTCCTTCACACCAAAAATGATTTGATTAATAATACTGACCTGCTAGATGACCTCCTGATGGTGCCCCTTGCTGTACTGGATAACCCCGTGATTCCGCCTCCCGAGAACTTTAGTTTGACTAAATATGCATGCCATTGCAAAAGAAATGGTGCAAATTATAGGAACATCCCACAATCATTGAAATAACCGGTAAAAATGTCGCAGAGAACAGATGATAACGAGCCGCTTCAGGTTCATAGAGAACAAGTCCAGGAAAAATGGATAGACTACAATGGGCACCTCAATATGGCATATTACTTACTACTATTTGACCATGCCACAGATGCCTTCTTCGATGTTCTAGGCTTAGGAGAAAATTACTCTAACCAAACTGATGGGACTACGTTCACCTTGGAAGGCCATATTAGCTACCTACAAGAAGTGAGAGAGGGTGATAAATTGAGGTTTGATACCTTTGTCTTTGACTATGATCAAAAACGAATACACTACGCCCATGCCATGTACCACGAATCAAAAAACTTTATGGCAGCTACCAATGAACTAGTAACTCTCCACGTCAGCCAATCAAAGCGAAGGGCTGCGCCCATCCCAGACGCCTCTCTAGAACAGCTGAATAGGCTAAAAACCGCCCACCAGAAACTAGAGAAACCAGCGGGACTTAGCCGAACAATGGGGTTGCAGCAAAAAAGATCTTTATAGCCTCCAAGGTGCCCACAGCTGGCCTTGCCAAAGCTAGCACCCTGGGGCCATGATAGTCAGAAGATGAAAGAGCAGATGGAGAAAGCGAATTGCCAGAAAATAAGAGCACCAACTCACCAACCATGATAGTCACTAACCCTCCAGCGTGGCAGAGGGCACTGTATATGGTTCTTTTCGGACTAATAGCCTATGTGGCCCTTTTATTTGTGTACTTTCTCTCCGTGGTCCAATTTATTCTGGCAATTATAAACGGGCAGAGAAATAACAACCTCCGCTATTTTGCCTCTCGAATAAATACATATCTTACACAGGTCCTGCAGTTTCTTTCCTTTGAAGTGGACACAGTTCCCTTTCCATTTTCGGCTCTTCCCGGGTCTGATGAAGAGAACAACACGCATAATACGACACTGGAGAAGTAGTGTTTTGGATAAAGGTGTATGGACCCGTCACAAATTAATAGCAGCCAATTTCTCGAGGATGAAGCCGATATAGGGAGCCGCATTTTCACCCATTACATAGCACCAGAAAAAATTAAAGAACTTAGCCGTATAAACAACAGGGCTGCCCTTCTCTCCGTTGTAGAAACACTCACAGCATTAACATTCTCTATCTTGCTCTGCTTGTATCTAGACCACCCGGTAGTAACTGTAATTATCCTAGTTTTTATCGGCACTCGACAGCACGCCGTATTCGTCCTAGTGCACGAAGCAACTCACTTTCGGCTATTCTCAAATCGGATACTGAATGATGCAATGGGAAGACTTTTAGGGGCAATTATATGCATATCTTTCCAGCGCTACAGGAACCTACATTTTAAACATCATAGCCACCTTTACCAAAAAGAGGACCCTGATCTCCCCCTTCAATCCGGTTACCCCGAAGGCTTTCTCCATCTTTTCAAAAAGCTTTCCCGAGATTTATCAGGCATCACTTTTCTAAAGACCTATGCCTATTTTTGGCGGATATCACCTAACTTACCTTTAGATTCAAGCTTATCTGGCAGTTTACTCCGGCGTGGACGCAACCAAGACTTAGCACTCACCACTCTAGTATACATCACGACAGGAACGCTTGCGTTCATAAATGAACTAGCTCTATTCTTTATTCTTTGTTGGATTTTACCTTTGTTAACAATAGTGCCTGCTATTTTGCGCCTTCGTGCAATCTGTGAACACGGGGCTGTAAGTAATATTATTTCTCCACTTTCCTCTTCAAGGACAAATACTGGCCCCAAATTCTTGATTTGGAACCTCTTCCCCCATAATGTTAACTACCATTTGGAGCATCATATGTACCCTTCCATCCCACAGTATAACTTACCAAAATTTCACCAATTATTGTCGAAGGCACAAACAATGAAAGGTGCTGAATATAGAAACATCCGCACAACACTGCGCCTAATTTTTTCCAATCCCTAAACTTATATGCCTATTTAATGATGAAAATAGTTAACAACTCAACCTATCTCAAACGTTCCTTTAAAGAGGTAAACAAGGGCTAATTGGAGCAATCGCACAGTGAACAAAACATCGCCAAAAATTATTGCCTTATCAGGAAGCAGCAGAGTTAAATCCTGGAACAAGAAACTTGTAGGAATCGCTGCCGATGGGGCAAGGAGCGCTGGTGCCGAAGTAACAAACATCAACTTAGCCGATTTTCCAATGCCCCTATACAATGGGGATTTAGAAGAGAAGCAGGGACTACCTAATGCAGTTCAGGACCTAAAATCTCTCATGATCAATTGTGATGGTTTTCTAATTGCCTCTCCTGAATACAATGGGGGGTATTCGGCGGTACTGAAGAATGCCATCGACTGGATATCTCGACCAGTTGCCGGAGAAGAACGGCTTAGGGCCTTTGCTGGGAAGAAAGCAGTGATAATGAGCGCCTCACCAGGGGCGCTTGGCGGAGTAAGGGGCCTCACCCAACTCCGGCAGATATTAACCAACATCCAGATGATAGTCCTCCCTGACCAAGCATCCGTCCCCGGTGCCCACAACGCCTTTAAGGACGATGGAGCTCTCAGTGAAGAGTCCCAACACCAGAGAATCTTCGATCTAGGCGTTAAACTTACATTGTTTGTCCAAAAACTTGACTGAGCCAAGAGCTAATTTAGCCCTCTCCTAACAATAGCGAGCCCGAAGATGCTTCTCAAATGACTTGGTTGACAAAGGGGCATCTGTTGCTCTTTCAATCAAGGAAAATGCTGATAATGAGCATCCCAGCGAATGGACATTAACATCCAACCATTGCAACAAAGGTTTAAAGTTACCTACCCGAATGCTGGGCAATATATCTGTATTTTTCACCACCGCAGCAGAAAACAGTTGCGCCGCTGCCAGAGCACCCAAGGTATAAGTGGGAAAGTAGCCGAAATCCCCTCCGTACCAATGAATGTCTTGCAAACACCCCGCGGCATCATCCGCTGGTTCAATGTCCAGCAACTCTCTCATTCCTTCCCGCCAAGCACTTGGCAAATCTTCAACCTTCAACTCCCCATCAATCAATAGCCTCTCGAGCCTATATCTCAAAATAATATGAAAAGGATATGTCACCTCATCAGCCTCGACTCTTATACATCCCGGCTCCACCTTGCAAAGAACGGCTCTGAGTTGATCTTCATCTAGATCAAGCAAACGGCCCCCAAAAGCTTCTCGAATATGAGGTGTAATTAACTCGACAAACTCTTTAGAGCGACATACCTGCATCTCTATAAGGAGTGATTGACTCTCATGAATAACCATCCCAAGGGCCTCTCCTACTGGCTGGCCCCTCCATCTTTCTGGAAGGCCGTATTCATATAAAGCGTGGCCCGTCTCATGCAACACCGCCATGAAGGAAGAAGTGAAATCCTGATCATCGTAACGGGTAGTAATTCGTAGATCTTCGGGGCCGCCTCCTGAAAACGGATGATGGCTTGTGTCCAGTCGACCACTCTCAAAAGGAAAGCCAATTATTTCCATAATTTTCCTGTTGAGGAGCTCCTGAGCGCCAATCGGGAAACGTCCCTTGAAAGAGCTCGACCTACCATGCTCATCCAACGCGTTGCAAAGAACGCTTGGAAGAAATTCCAAAAGGTCTGAAAACAAGCTATCAACATCACGCTCTGTCAAATTTTGTTCGTATTGGTGCAGCAAACAATCATATGGGCTCGCGCCAAAACTCTCAGATAAAGAAAGAGCCTTTTGGCGCACCAAGTCCACTACTGCAGAGAACTGCGGGATAATCTCAGAAAAATTTGCACTTTCACGAGCCGAGCGCCAAGCCAACTCACACGCAGAAGTAGTTGTAGCAAGTGATTCTACGAACTTTGATGACAACGCATTCGCGTTCATCCACTGCTGCCTCATTTGAGCTAAGTTGGAGGCCAACCACATATCTGATTGGACATCCGGCTCCTGCTCCGCGCGAGCCAACAGATCCTTCATTTTAGGATCCACCAGACGTTCATGAGAAATTTTTTCTAGTTCCGCAAGCTGGGCCGCTCTCGCTTTCGCTGCCCCTACCGGCATCATTGTAGCCCAGTCCCAAGAAAGTATAGCGCTACTCTCCCGCACTAACGCAATCCGGGAGAATCGATCCTCTAGTTCCGCATAGGAACTTGGCTTGCCCATTCCCATAGCCTATCTCGGCGCGTCGGGGCGCCAGAATGCCCAAATTAAAGAAGCAAAGATTACAAGTGCAAATAACTGGTGCAGAGCCCCTACGAGAACGTGTGAGCCAAACGTCCCCGCATTGTAAACCCATATAACGAGAAGCCCCATAAATACCTGAATAACTGAAAGCATCGCAGGATGCCGGAGCGCTCGCATGTAGAACGCTGCCGCAACTATCCCTAACACAGACATAAGAGCTAGAAGACGGTGGGCAAAATGCAAGACTTGGCCTCTATCCTCAAAGTCAGGACCCAATACGCCATTACACAATGGCCAACCCCCACAAGCTAATGTCGAACCTGACTTAGCGACTACTGCCCCAGAAATAATCGTTACTAATACAATCAAGGAAAGTAAAAATGGTACGGCCACCGTCTTCTCTACAACAGCCACACCGCCAAGTCGCGCAATTTTAAATATCGACACGGTGGTAGCTAATAGCAGAGATGCCAACGACAGATGCACTGCCACCGACCAAGGACTATTTCGATCAAACACCGTAAACCCACCAACTGCTGACTGAACAAGGAGCAGGAGCAACGCGAACGCACCGAGCCCCCAGCAAACAGGAGAGCTTTGTCTGGACTTCCAGCTCAAAAATGCCATCCAACAGATTAAGGGCGCCAACACAACTGCGGCATTCGCTCGGTGGGTCCATTCCATAAGTATCTGCGAATATGTGTAATCCAAATTCGGCAATGCTGATAACATGGAAGGAAGAGGTATCCACAATCCATAGCAGAGGGGCCAATCCGGACAGGAAAGCCCCGCTCCCATCAAACGGGTTACCGCTCCCAGCATAATTTGCACAAAAATTGCCACTACCGACGCTGCAGAGACAGTCGCTAATAATGAACTCGATTTAAAGAAAGTCACAAACCCCACTTTCAGCTATGTACGATGCTTGAAAAAATAGGTGACTGAACTAGCAAGAAACACGAAAGCGAGACCAAACCAAGTTAATGCATACTGGAGATGATTGTTAGACCAGGAAACCACTGTCTGATTTCTGACGGGAAAGGTATTTTTACCACCTACCTGGGTTTGCTCTAACACAATCGGCAAAACGGTAACTCCTACTTTCTTGGAAATCGCATCAAGATCCATCCAGTACCATTGATCCTTCAACAGATCGTTGTTGGGCGTAAACAGCTTCTGCTTCAAAGGCTCCCTAATAGTTGCCTGGATCGAAACCACTTCCTCGCCATCAACACCTTCCAGTATATATTTTTGTGGCACCCAACCTCTATCTACCGTCACTACATTATTATCCAAAAGCCGCAATGGGGTTACCAAATGTGATCCAGATTGTTTGCTATATATCCTTGGCGAAAGAAGAAATGAATGCTCATTGAGAAATACTCCCTCCACGCTCACACGCCGATAGCTTTGATCAGAAAATCTTTCAAGACCGTAAAGTGTGTTCAAAGGAGCGACCTCGAGTCCTTGGCGTTCCTCTACCAGAGCAATCAAGGACCTCTTCCATTCCAAACGATCCAATTGCCAAACACCTAATGATAAAAGCACTACAATCGCACATAAGGAGAAACATAGCATCGAGAATAGCCGTCCATTAATTCCATTACGCAACGCTTGCATCGGGTGACCCATCGAAATTATTTTTCCTTAGTGGTTGGCAACAATCCATGCTTATAGTGGAGACCCAACATCAATGCTTTGAAAGGCCGTAATAACACTATCGAGCCCAAGATACTTGCAGGCGTCCACAAACATAAATGGACCCAGATGGACGGGGAGACCATTGTTTCAAGAAATATGGCGGCACCGACTAACACGATCCCTAGAATTAAAACGATAAACGCCGCAGCCCCGTCCCCTAGCTGTTCAGAATTAAATTGCAGATGACATTCTTCACATTCTTCAGCCATTTCCAGGAGCCCCACAAACAAATGCCCCCGTCCACATTGGGGGCATTTGCAAGTTAAACTGACCCTAACCAAAGATATCTGGCTGACCGATTTTCTGGCCATCACCTTCCTAAGAAAAGAACGCCTTGCTCAGCTGCCACCCCACCAATAAATGCAGAAAAACAAAAACAGCCAAACTACATCGACAAAATGCCAATACCATGCGGCGGCCTCAAAACCGAAGTGATGGTCTGGCTTAAAGTGATCCCGGTAGGACCTTCCCAAGCAAACACAGAGAAAGACCGTACCAATAAGTACGTGGGCTCCATGGAAGCCAGTAGCCATGAAAAATGTTGACGAATAAATACCATCAGTAAAGCCAAAAGCGGCGTGACCATATTCGTAAGCTTGCACGCCTGTGAAAGTGGCCCCCAGCAAAACGGTAAGCCACAGACCCAATCTTACATGCCCTGTGTTACCCTCACGTAATGCATGATGCGCCCAGGTCACCGTCGCCCCTGATGTTAAGAGAATAATAGTATTGAGAAGTGGAAGATGGAACGGGTCTAATACCTCTACACCTTGTGGCGGCCACTCTCCGCCAGTAAAGGCAACGCGATCAACTAACTTTGCTTCTCCCGCAAAGAGGCTCGCATCAAAGAAAGCCCAAAACCACGCAACAAAAAACATTACCTCAGATGCAATAAACAGCACCATCCCATACCGCATTCCCAACTGTACTATAGGGGTATGATGCCCCTCATATGTAGCCTCCCTAATGACATCTCGCCACCACACCACCATAGTCAAGAGGGTCAAAACCCCACCTATAGAAGTCAGTGCCACGCCACCAGCTATCTCGTGCATATAAAGAACTAAGCCACCTGCCAAACAAAGGGCAGCCAAGGCACCAAGGGCTGGCCAAGGACTTGGGTCCACCAAATGATAAGGATGTTTCGCGGTATCGGTCATGAGCTCAAATCTCCTACTAGGAACCAACGCTTTTTAATCATATCCACAACTATTATCTCGCCATTAAAGACGTCGACCCTCCTCTGGGCCCACATCTTCCACAGCCACTCTCTTCTTCAACTCGAAAAACGTATAAGAAAGGGTTACCGTGTTAATACCTTCCATATCCGGATCGGATTCTATCGACTTTTCCACAAAAAAACTGACGGGGAGATCCACGCTCTCACCAGGCGCTAACTTTTGTTGCTCAAAGCAAAAACAGTCAATTTTTGAAAAATAGTTTCCGACACGAAGAGGCGTAACGTTATAGGTCGCCGTGCCGGTGATTGTCTCATCGCTGAGATTGGTAACACGATAGAAAGCTAAAGTTGGCTCACCTACTCTTACAACAACCCTTCCATCAACCGGTTCGAACTCCCAAGGCAAATCACGATTGACATCGGCGTTAAACCGCACCGTCAACTCCCTATTCCCCAAAGCAGGAGGCATTCCCGCTGCCACCTGTGTAGTTCCACCGTAACCTGTCACCCTGCAAAAAAGATCATACAAAGGAACCGATGCATAAGACAGTGTCACCATGCCTACAACAAGCCCCACAAGGCTCGCCGCCGTGGCCACAGCCCTCTTATCCCTACTCATTGCCCGGGCTCCGGATTTAATTTCGCTAGGGTTATAAGAAAAAACATGACAACCAAACCCGCGAGCATCAAACCAATTGCCAGATTCTTAAGTTTTTGCCGCCGATGAAGGTCATGTAATGGCATAGTAAATTCAAACCACACTGAGACTGAGGGAAGATATACTGACCATATGGTCAATGCTCAATCCCAGAAAAACAACAAACAGATAAAAAATAGAATATCCAAACAACCGTCGGCAGGATTCATAACTTTCGGAAATAAAAACGAAGAAGGCTAACGCCAAAAACCCTAAGCCTAGGATCAACGCAATAGCACCATACACAAGACCACTAAACCCAAAAAAAACTGGCCCAAAAGAGCATGCCACAAGTAGCAAGCTATACCAAAAAATTTGACTTCTAGTCCTCCTTGAACCAGCTACCACGGGAAGCATTGGCACATTAGCCTCCTTATACTCCTCTGCCCGTGTTATCGCTAAGGCCCAAAAATGGGGCGGCGTCCAAAGAAAAATAATGGCAAATAATGTAATAGGTAACAATGTGACATCACCCGATGTGGCAGCCCAACCCACCACTGGAGGGAGCGCGCCCGCCGCACCTCCGATCACAATATTCTGGGGCGTGCGCCTCTTTAACCACATGGTATAAACAAAAACATAGAAAAAAATCGTAAATGCAAGAAGTGCGGCTGCCACCCAATTAGCCGCCAAGCCCATCAAGGTGACAGATCCAAAGGAAAGCCACACACCAATACCCAACGCTGAACCCGGGCTCACTCGACCGGAAGGTATAGGCCGATTGCGGGTACGCTCCATCTTGAAATCAATATCGCGATCAAACCACATATTGATTGCTCCAGAAGCCCCGGCCCCGACCGCAATACAAAACAGCGCTGTTATGGCCAGAACCGGGTGGATCGTTGCCGGAGATAAAAACATCCCGACAAGCCCAGTAAAAACCACTAACGACATCACTCGCGGTTTCAATAGGGCAAAGTAATCCGAGAGATTGGCGGCAGACGCCAATGATATCGGCGAATGTATCTCCCTCACCGCACCATCAGCCATCAACACTCTCCGAGAAAATCCGACAACATTTATTTAATAACCGGGAGTTCATCATAGGTATGAAACTCAGGCGGAGAGGGTAACTTCCACTCCATCGTTGTTGCACCCTCACCCCACGGATTTTCCGAAACGCGCTCCCCAGATGTGACAGTCCTGATAAGGATATACACAAACAAAAGCGCCGAAAATGCAGACAGGTATGACCCCAGAGAAGCCACCATATTCCACCCCGCAAAAGCCTCTGGGTAATCTGCGTAGCGCCTGGGCATCCCAGCCAAACCCAAAAAATGCATTGGGAAAAAGGTTAGGTTAACGCCAACAAACAGAGTCCAAAACTGCAATTTACCTAATGACTCGGAGTATTGCCGACCACACATTTTGCTAAGCCAGTAATAAATACCCGCAAAAACCGAGAATACAGCCCCCAAACTCAGGACATAATGAAAATGGGCGACAACATAGTAAGTATCATGCATAGGAATATCTATTCCCGCATTTGCCAGAACCACCCCTGTAACACCACCAACAGTAAACAAGAAGATAAACCCGATGGCATACAACATTGGCGTCTTAAACTCTATAGAACCACCCCACATGGTCGCTATCCAACTGAAAATTTTAATACCAGTTGGAACCGCAATTACAAGTGTCGCTAACATGAAATAGGCGCGGGTGTCAGTATCCATGCCAACCGTATACATGTGATGAGCCCAGACCACGAAGCCGATAAATCCTATCGCCACCATGGCATAAGCCATTCCGAGATATCCGAAAATGGGCTTTTTAGAAAACGTGGCAACTACCTGTGAAACTATTCCAAAGCCGGGAAGAATAAGTATGTAAACCTCCGGGTGACCAAAAAACCAAAATAAATGCTGGAATAGAAGCGGGTCTCCCCCCATTGAAGCTTCAAAAAAGGCTGTTCCAAAATTCCTATCTGTCAGAAGCATGGTAATCGCACCAGCCAGAACCGGCAAAGACAAGAGCAATAAGAATGTTGTAACCAAAATGGACCATACAAATAGCGGCATCTTATGCAGGGTCAGTCCCGGCGCCCTCATATTCAGAATAGTCGTGATAAAATTAATCGAGCTAAGGATTGATGAAGCTCCGGCTAGATGCAAACTGAAGATCACTAGATCAACAGCCGGCCCCGGATGACCAGACGAACTCGAGAGTGGAGGATATATCGTCCAACCCGTCCCTGCGCCCTTCCCGCCAGGGGCCCCTTCCACAAAGGCCGAAGCCAAGAGCAATGTAAGAGACGGTATTAACAGCCAAAAACTAATGTTGTTGAGCCTCGGGAACGCCATATCAGGGGCCCCAATCATTATCGGCACCATCCAATTCCCAAAACCACCAATCATAGCCGGCATGATCATAAAAAAGATCATCAAAAGTGCATGTGCTGTAACAAACACGTTGTAGACGTGATGATTCCCGCCAAAGATCCCGTCCCCAGGAGTACTCAACTCTATCCGCATAACAACGGAGAACCCAGCACCAATTAGGCCTGCCAAAATCGCAAACACCAAATACATGGTGCCGATATCTTTGTGGTTTGTCGAATATAACCAGCGGCGCCAACCTGTTGGATGATGGGCGTGCCCGGCTGCGTGTGTGTCAGTTGAACTCATTACAATCCACCTTTTCTAACTCGCTTGTTACCGTGTCGTATCTATTTGAGCCGCGGCAACGTCTACATCTGACCTCACCCTAGCATATTCATCATAAGCCTCGGCTAACCACTCCTGATAATCTGCTTCGTCCATCGCCTCCACAGCAATTGGCATAAAAGCATGACCTTGACCACACAGTTCTGAACATTGGCCATAATAAACACCCGGCTCATCTACTTGAAACCACAACTCATTCAATCGTCCTGGGTAAGCGTCCATTTTGACGCCAAGGGCTGGCACGGCCCACGCATGAATTACATCTGCAGCGATCAGCTGAACCCTCACGACTTTTCCAACGGGGACAACGACCTTTGTATCAGTTGCCAAAAGGTAGGGCTCACCCTCTTCCTCTGCGTCTTCCTGCTCCATCTTAAACGCATCGAATTCAAAACCAGCATCAGTGTATTCGTAACTCCAGAACCATTGGTATGCGGTGGCCTTAATGGTCAAATCAACTTTTTCCGGCACAGTGTCCTGATAATACAGAAGCTTAAAACTTGGAACCGCCATCACCACCAGAATCACTATCGGGATTGCTGTCCACAGAACCTCTATCAACGTGTTATGCGTCACCTTTGACGGGTTAGGATTAGCCTTAGCATTAAATTTTATAGCTACATAGATAAGCAGCCCCAAAACAAACAGGGTTATTATAGTTATAAGAATTAGCACCTGATTATGGAGAGTAGCTATCGCTTCCATAACGGGCGACGCAGCCCTCTGAAAACCCAACTGCCAATCAAACGGCTGTCCTGTTTCTGCGTTGGCCCACGCTTGCGTTCCCGGCACCATTATCGTCGCTACAAGAGCTGTTAATCCGGGCAGGATGTTTTTCATAAACATACTCACTAATACCTTTCCACTGGTCCCCAAACAACCATCGCCGCCGTCTGAGACAGCGTTCTATCCCAATACTAATACTCAAAGGGGTGGATTTAGCACTCAACCCCTTCTCAGACACAACATATACAGCGAGGGAGCCCATAATCAACCCTTTAGACCAGAGCTCAAGAACTATGCCAATAACAATACTAGAGAACGGCCCCCATAAAAACCTACCGTAACAGCCTTGAATACTGCGAATTGCCTACAAACAAGCCGTTCACAGACCACCCAACACGCTACCGCCACTGCCAAGCATCAACCCCGACTCTGAAGTTTTGGTCATTTTATCGGAGGATTTGGATCTCTCCCAGTCATTAATGCATTATCTTGGCACCTTGACGCCTTTTACCAGGGCTCCGCAGAAACTACTCAGCCAATGTGGACGGCTTGAAACTCAGATAGTTAACAACGAATCAGAGGTCGCACATCAGATGCAAACCTTTCGATTTGTTCCATGTAATCTTCGCTAGGCCCCAGAAAATCCAACACAAAATGGCGAATGCCGGCGTCGATATACTCTTGCATGCGGCTCGCTATCGCATCCGGGGAACCCAGGGCACAATACTTTTCAGCGGCTCGCCTGAAATCCATTCCGTACCTCTCGCTCAAAAAAGCGCTCGCGGTGTCTAATGCCTTCTCATACTCATTATCAATCCTAAGGAACAATAGATGGCCAGTTCCAAAAGTTCCAACGTCACGGTCCACCGCCTCAGCAGCGCTAGAAATCTTGTCTAAGGAATCCCGAAACATTTTGGGGGTTACAACGTAAGATATATACCCATCGCATACTCGCCCAGCTCGGTTCAAAGCAACATCAGATCGACCACCAGCCCATACTGGAGGGCCTCCTTCTTGAAGTGGTTTGGGCAATAGCTCAATCTCGGAAAATGATAAACTGGCTCCGCTATGGCTCGCTGTGCCTGGTCGCCACAGTTTCTTCAGCACTTCCAAACTCTCATCCATAAGGCGACCACGTTGGGATACATCAACACCACAAGCTTTGAACTCCATGGGAAATTCACCCCCAACCCCCACCCCAAAAACTAATCGGCCTCCACAAAGGTGATCTAAGGCAGCGATCTGTTTTGCTACCGGAGTGGGATGTCTCAGCGGCAAGAGATATATCGCTGTGCCAAATGTCATACGGTCACTCAGGGCTGCTGCCCAAGCTAATTGAGAAATAGAATCCATAATAGGTACTGGGAAAGCCACATGATCCCCAACCCACATTGAATCAAAGCCCAAGTCGTCAACCAATCTAACTAGACCCTTGGCATCCTCCAGATCCGGAATCCAAGGCGCGGCGGAGTTGCCCGTCCTCCTGAATATGCCTTGGACCCCAAAACTGACTGTATCTTCCAATAAGAGCGCCATTACTTCCACCGCTATCAAATTTAATGGGTATCCAAATATACCTCGTCAAAAACGAAGAAATTGGAAGTTGTAGAAAACCAAAATACACTATACTCAAGTCAGCACAAAGGCAGTTACCTACAGTCTTAGGAAGAGTATAAATGACAGATATCGCCCGGCTAAATAAATTATTCTTTGACAATACCGACCTGGACCAGACAAGACTCGAATCCGTCGTCGACGATGCTTTGGCCGGATCGGATGATGGCGAATTATTTTTGGAATATAAGCAATCTGAGAGCTTCTCTTTTGACGACAGCAAATTAAAGGCGGCAAGTTTTGACACATCCCAGGGATTCGGCTTGCGGGCGGTTGCAGGCGAGTGCACTGGATACGGCCATGCGTCAGAATTGAGTGAGGCCGCCGTTCGCCGCGCAGGAAACACCGTAAAAACTGTCAAAACTGGCGCAGGGGGCGTAATGGCTAGTGCCCCTCCCACAACAAACCAGCAACTGTATTCCGACGCAAACCCTTTGCAACAGGTGCCTTTTGAGAAGAAGGTGAAATTGCTACAGGAAATTGATGCATATGCTCGAGCCAAAGACCCTCAAGTGCAGCAGGTGATGGCCTCGCTGACCGGCAACTGGCAAGCAGTGGAAATACTGAGGGCTGGCGGGGAACTCACCGGCGATATTCGCCCGCTAGTAAGACTTAGCGTCTCCGTTGTAGTTAGTGATGGCGATAATATGGAGAGTGGAAGCTATGGTTCAGGCGGACGTTTTTCGTATAAGTCTTTTCTACAAGAGGACACTTGGCAAAAGCACGTGGATGAGGCCTATCGGCAAGCCAAAATTCTCTTAGAGGCTGAGCCAGCCCCTGCAGGTGAAATGCAAGTTGTTCTGGGATCTGGCTGGCCAGGCATACTGCTGCATGAGGCAATAGGTCACGGCCTTGAAGGGGACTTCAACAGAAAAGGGACAAGTGTTTTTTCTGGCCTCATGGGTGAACGCGTTGCAGCTCCATCGGTTACGGTAGTAGATGACGGAACTATTGGAAACCGCCGTGGATCTTTGTCTATAGATGACGAAGGCACCCCCACGCAATGCACTACTCTGATTGAGAATGGGATCCTAGTGGGCTATATGCAGGATAGGACAAATGCAAAATTGATGGGCACCGACTCTACCGGCAATGGTCGCCGTCAAAGCTTTGCTCATCAACCCATGCCACGAATGCGAAATACAATAATGCAAGCCGGCAACGAGAACCCTCAGGATATCATTAATTCCGTCAAAAACGGATTGTATGCAGTAAACTTCGGGGGTGGCCAAGTTGATATTACGAATGGTAAATTTGTGTTCTCAGCTTCCGAAGCATACAAGATAGACAATGGAAAAATAGGCGCGCCCGTGAAAGGGGCAACTCTCATTGGTAGCGGCTTTGAAGTCCTTAAAAACGTAAAGGCCGTAGGTAACGATATGGAACTGGATCCTGGCATTGGTACCTGTGGAAAAAATGGCCAAGGCGTCCCCGTGGGAGTAGGGCAACCAACCCTCTTAATAGATGGGCTCACAGTTGGAGGGACTGAGGCCGGAGATTGAACTATTGCTCTCGGCGAACCCTCTACGCAGTTACGTGGGCAGCGGCTAAATGACCAAAACGAGCTCGTCCTATATCGTTGGAACAGGATAAACAGCCAAGTCGTAGGCCGGGCGTTCGGAAATGACCTTAGAGTGAAGAAAAACGTCTACTGCGACTTCGAATGCTTGTTGGGTGATTTCTAGATGCGGACTCCAACAACCAAGCTGTTGATAAAATCGAACCGTGTTGGCAAGGGCTTCGATATGAATTTCTGGAAAAAACTCAGCTTCCAGTCGCGCAATTTCCTCCGGTGAACCCGTAATAGCCAATTCCCTTGCCATCCTGTAGGCGCGCATGAAGGCCATAGCCACATCAGTTTTCAGCCATTCCTCCTTAGCGGCCAGCGTGGAAAATGCAACCGGACCAATTGCCTTACCTACCGAGGCAACTATCTGGCCAAGCCCATCCTCCTCGAATTGTTGAGGAAGTGGACCCTGAGCATGTATATAATCACCCACTCCGGAGCGGAATGCGACCTCCATCTCCTCTGGAGAGCCCGCGTCAATAAAATTTATTTTGCTATCGTCTAAACCTGATTTTAGGCAACCGTATCGAAACATAGCCATCGGCTGTCCACCATGATCCACCAAAACATCCTTTCCTACCAGATGAGACCAAGAAAAATTGGATTCGTTGTCGCGCCCAAATATAAAGAAACCATCCGTCTCGTTGATCTGTGCGAAATGTACGACATCGGGCTTGCGTCCATCAATCGCTGCTCCAAACGCTGCCGAGACTGCAGACTGTGCTACATCCACAGCGCCACCCAAGATAGCGCTCATAGCCGTTCTCTCTGGGGTAGACACACTGAAACTATGTTTAAGCCCCTCACGGTCCAAAAAGCCACCTGCCATAGTCAAAATCAATGGACTGTAAAACGCGGAAAATCTGGAAAACTCAATTCTAATATGCTCCATGTGCCTACCCACCCCAGTGAATTAATCAACAACCAGCTTCAAGGCCCCAGGGCCTTTCCCCAATTGATATCATCTTCAGTATGCAAACTCTTTGAAAACAGGATCTACCGTTTCATTCCAAGCCCCATGATATAAGTCTAAAAGTTCGTCACTTAACGTTCTCCCTGACTGGGCTACCTTAGCGAGCGGAACTAAGAAACCCGTTTCATCAGTTCCGGCATTATCCACACAACCTCTCCGACCAAGACCCTCCCGCGCCAACTCTACTACCTTCTTTGCCAACTCACGCACCGGCATCCCCCGGAATGAGCCGGCCATCCCATTTACACCCGCTTCGCCTCTCAATTCCCGCACCTCCTCAAAACTCCAATCCGCAATGATATCCCATGCCTGATCCAAGCTCGTCGAATCGTATAGTAACCCAACCCAAAGAGCCGGCAACGCACATAACTGGTTCCAGGGACCAGCGTCTGCCCCGCGCATTTCTAGAAATTGCTTCAACCGCACTTCTGTGAATATAGTGGTTAAGTGATCCGACCAATCCTTCAACGTGGGCATTTCACCTGGTAGGCCTGGTAATTTTCCCTTCAAAAAATCACGAAAGGATTGCCCGCTTACGTCCAAATAACAGCCATCCCTGAAGACAAAATACATGGGGACGTCTAGGGCAAAATCGACGTATCTCTCAAAGCCCATACCTGTTTCAAAAACAAATTGTGGGATTTCACATCGGTCAGGGTCCGTATTGAACCAAGCATTGGACCGAGTGCTTAGATAGCCGCTTGGCCGGCCATCAACAAATGGTGAGTTTGCAAACAGCGCCGTCGCTATAGGCTGTAAAGCAAGAGCAACCCGGAACTTTTTCACCATGTCAATCTCGCTCTCAAAATCTAGATTGACCTGAACAGTGCAAGTTCGCAACATCATATCCAGTCCATGCCTCCCTTTCTTTGGCATATAAGCACGCATGATGTCATAACGTTGTTTGGGCATCACTGGAATTTGCTCGCGCCCCCACTTAGGTTGCATTCCGATTCCAATAAAACCTACCTTCAGGTCACTGGCTACTTCTCGCACTTGAGAGAGATGAGCATTAACCTCAGCGCACGTCTCATGAATATTTTTTAATATGGCCCCTGAAAGCTCAAATTGACCTCCGGGCTCCAGACTTATGGACTGTCCCTCCATAGTGAGGCCTATAATATTATCCCCCTCCAGGATTGGCTTCCAGCCAAACCGCTCTAAACCCTGCAGCATGGCTCGGATTCCATTGTTTCCACCATACGGTAAAGGAGAAAGATCCGATAACTGGTAACCGATTTTTTCGTGCTCCGTGCCAATGCCCCACTCACTCCGAGGCTTGCAGCCACTTTCTAGGTATTCTATCAAACTAGCTCGATCAGAAATCAACTCATCAGCTATAGTATCTGCTGCCATCCCATCTTCCATTCTTCGGGGATAAATAAACGATAAGGCCTGTATATCTGGGATTTAGCCCAAGGCCAACTAGTGATCTCAAAATGCCCTTAGAAGCCGTGCCCTGTCGAACTGCATGCCCCCTGCCACAGCGATAGTGCCATCAAGCCCGCCGTATCAGAACGGAGTATTCGTGGACCCAAATCTATAGCCTTAGTAAAAGCTTGTGCAGTTAAAAACTCCCTTTCACTTTCTTCAAAGCCGCCCTCCGGCCCGATTAGAAATGCCGCTTTAGTCAAGTCGGGGTGGAACGCTCTTAAGGCTGGAATACCCCCACCACTTTCATCTCCCCAGAATAGTGTCCGACCTTGCGGCCAACTCAACATCACCTCTGACAAAGGGCTAAAATCAGCAACCTCCGGAAGGGTTACGCGCCCACATTGCTCCGCTGCCTCAATAGCATTTGCTAAAATGCGTTTTTTGGCTACTCGACGGACTATTGTTCGGCGCGTCTGGACGGGACGAATAAGCTGGACCCCCAGTTCAACCGATTTTTGCACCAGAAAGTCCAGCCGATATTTTTTTACTGGCGCAAACAATAACCAAGGACCTTCTTCAACGACTTGTGGTCGGGTAAGACTTATTGGAAGCAAGCTGCAACCTTTACGACCAGAAAACCTAACCTCTGCAAGCCACTCTCCATCGGAACCGTTAAAAACAGCTATTCGCCCCCCGTCTGAAATTTTTAGGACATGCCTTAGATAATGGCTTTGGGGGGCAGGAGCTGAAATAATCTCCCCCTTACCTATACTAGCGGCTACCCAAAGACGAGTAGCCACCGCAACTTGGGGGCTACTTGCCATCGTTGGCTAAAAGCAAAATAAAGAGGTTGCGAGTATTCAGGTTGAATACCATGTTACACTTTCCCGAAAATGTTCACCTAACTAACCTTCGCGGCCCAATTATCCAATGACAAACCATCCTTATTACATACCTTACTGGCGCAAGTCTCTCCCCTATTTGCGCCTAATGCGGGCCGATGCCCCAATCGGTTATTGGCTTTTGCTTTGGCCATGTTGGCTGGGGCTAGCTATTTCTGATGTGAGCTATGAATCTCTGCCATTATTTTTGTTCCTATTTCTTCTGGGCACATTATGCATGCGAAGTGCAGGCTGCATTATCAACGATATTGCGGACCGCGATTTTGATCGTCAGGTCAACCGAACTAAGAACCGACCGCTGGCCAGCCGAGAGGTCCCAATCAGCCATGCAGTTCTGCTATTAATCATTCTTTGCATTCTCGGGTTAACGGTCTTAACTCAATTCAACAAAACAGCCATCTGGGTTGGCGTGGCGGCTGTTCCGCTCGTCCTTTTATACCCATTTATGAAAAGGATCACCTGGTGGCCGCAACTCTGGCTAGGCTTTACTTTTAACTGGGGGGCGCTCCTCAGCAGTGCCGCTGTGGCAGGCCAAATTTATCCTTGGGCGATCGCTCTTTACATATCTGGGGTATTCTGGACGCTTGGTTATGACACAATTTATGCCCACCAAGACAAGAATTCTGACATTTTAATTGGTGTCAAATCTTCCGCTTTACGATTAGGAACGAAAAGCAAACCAATAATTGCCCTATTCTACGCCTTATCTCTACTTTGCCTCTATATCTCGGTGGAGCTAGCTGGCCTTACTTGGCCCGCCTTTGTCGGACTAGTGGCGGGCGGCCTACATCTGGTTTGGCAAATCCAAAAGGTGAACTTGGATGATCCAAAAAGCTGCCTTACAATGTTTCAGTCCAACAATAGCTTTGCTGCGATAATTTTTATAGGATTTGTTACTGGCTAAACTGGCACGAAATACCTTGGCACAAATTTTGATGCTGAGCTCAGAGTATATTAATTTTGGTCTAGGAAAACATTAATGCCATACGCAAGCTTAGGTGAATTTTTATCTTTCTTAGAAAATAAGAAAGAACTCGTTAGAGTTTCTGCACAAGTTTCGCCTGAACTAGAAATTACAGAGATTCAGACCCGCTTATTGGCTCAGGGTGGCCCTGCTGTACTATTTGAGAACGTGGTTGGGCCAAATGGACCTTTTGAAATGCCCGTTCTAGCCAATCTTTTTGGGACTAAAAACCGCGTGGCTTGGGGCATGGGAAAAGAACCCCAGGAACTTCGGCAATTGGGCGAAGCACTAGCCCTGATGCGTCATCCTGAGCCACCTGATGGATGGAAAAAAGCTGCCGAAATGCTACCACTTCTTAAGGCCGCGATGACCATGAAACCTCGAGTTTTGCGTCATGGGCCCATCCACGAAAAAATTATAACCGGAAAGGATGTTGATCTATCAACGCTACCGGTACAAACCTGCTGGCCAAACGAGCCTGCACCCCTAATTACATGGCCATTGGTGGTGACCTCAACCGATCCTGGCACGCCCGCGGAGAAATTTAACTTGGGGATTTATCGCATGCAGGTGATTGGGAAGAACCAGACACTCATGCGTTGGTTAAAACACAGGGGAGGCGCTCAACACTTCAGAGAATGGTCGCAAAAAAAATCCGAGCCACTCCCAGCGGCAGTTGTAATCGGCGCAGACCCCGCGACTATACTGGCCGCTGTAGCGCCCATACCTGACACAATGTCCGAGTATCAATTTGCGGGTCTCCTAAGAGGAAAACGAACTGAACTTGTCGAATGTCAATCCGTGCCATTAAAGGTGCCTTCCACTGCAGAAATCGTCCTAGAAGGGCATGTATCTTTGGAGGACTTCAGAGATGAGGGTCCTTTTGGCGATCACACAGGGTATTACAATTCGATAGAGAAATTTCCCGTCTTTACGGTAAGCACCATAACCACCCGTCAAAAACCAATATATCTCTCTACTTTCACAGGCAGGCCCCCTGATGAACCCAGCATACTAGGTGAATCGCTGAATGAGCTTTTTGTTCCCCTAATGGTCCAACAATTTCCAGAGATTGTCGATTTTTGGCTCCCACCTGAGGGCTGCAGCTATAGAATTGCCGTCGTTTCCATTAAGAAAAGCTATGCAGGACAGGCCAAAAGAGTAATGATGGGAGTGTGGTCTTTCCTGCGCCAATTTCTATATACGAAAATGGTCGTCATCGTTGATGACGATATTAATGTGAAGGACTGGAAAGACGTTATCTGGGCAATTTCTACAAGAATGGACCCAGTACGCGACACCACCCTCCTTGAAAACACTCCTATTGATTATCTTGATTTTGCCAGTCCCGAATCTGGTTTAGGTGGAAAGATGGGACTTGATGCCACAAACAAGATTCCTCCTGAAACTAACAGGGAGTGGGGAACCAAAATAATTATGGAAAGAAATACGATTGATAAAGTGAGCAAAAGATGGGCTGAATACGGGCTTCCTGGCGAAGCAAAATCAATATGGGAGAGCGACGCAAACTAGTCTATAAGTCCAATTCTAGTTTGTAATAGCGCCAATCCGTTTGATTATTGCCGCGGGGACTTGGGAGAGGAAATATGCTAAAGGCCTGTACATTGGTGAAGCGTATGCAGGGAATGGAGGTAGAAACATTCCAAAAATATTGGCTCGGCAAGCACGCCGATATTGTACGAAAGCTCCCGCTTGTGAAACGGTATGTGCAATCCCATCCACTCCTCGGTGGGTACAGGAAAGGTGAATTGATCTATGATGGCCTTGCGGAGATATGGGTGGACAACACTGAGGCGCTGCGCTCCATGGCAAAATCAGATGCGTACAAAGCCGTGACAGAGGACGAAACCAACTTCATTGATCCAAAGAACACCTCTCTACTCCTTACTGAAGAACATGTTATAAAAGACGGAAAAATCCCAAAAGATGGCATCAAAAGCATAGGGCTTGTTACCCGTAAGAATGGAATGAGTGCTCAAGATTTCCAAACTTACTGGAAGAATGTCCACGGGCCTCTTGCAAATGAAATTTCCATTGTACGCCGATACGTGCAATCCCACACAAAATTAGCCGGCTACAATCGAAAACCCAAACCTTCCTGGGATGGCATAGGAATCACCTGGTTCGACTCGGTGGATAAAATGAAGACGAGCATTGGTACTCCGGAATATGAATCCACTCTCGCAGACGGTGCAAACTTTACAGAAACAACCTCCCAAAATCTCATGCTAACCCGAGAACACTTTATTATAGAGTGACATCCGGACACTAGAATAGGGGTTCCCCGGCTCGAGGTTGTGCTTCACCCCTACTCGGTTTCCAGATAACTGATGGAAAGTTTAGTAAATGCGAATGCAAGAATCGAAAAAGGGGCTCCTGACTGACCTTATCGCAAGGGCCCGTAAGGCTGGGGCAGATGCTGCCGACGCCATAATATTTGAATCGGAGTCTCTCAGCGTTTCGTGGCGCCTTGGCAAAAAGGAGGGCGTTGAAAGAGAAGAATCCCATGATCTTGGCCTTAGAACTTTGGTGGGAAAGGGACAAGCAATTGTATCCTCCACAGACTTAAAAACTTCAACTCTGCAGGACCTAATAGATCGAGCGATCACCATGGCCCGAAATGCGCCAGCAGATCCATATTGCGAAATTCCTTCAACCGACTCTTCCCCAATAACCCAGACTGATCTCCAACTAAATGACCCAAGAGAAATTTCTCCAGAAGACCTATTTGATCTGGCAGCAGATACCGAAGACGCAGCCCGCTCGGTGGAAGGGGTAACAAATTCGGAAGGCGCAGAAGCAACTAAGAATAAAGGCCATATTGCATTGGCTAGTTCCGCCGGCTTTGCGGACGAGTATTCAGTAACTAATTTTGGTGCATCCGTCTCCGTGATAGCCGGGCAGGATACGGGAATGGAGAGGGACTATGAATATTCTTCGACCCGTTTCTTTGAAGACCTCATGGCACCCTCGGCTATTGGGAGAAGCGCTGGAGAAAAAGCGGTCGCACGACAGAATCCACAAAAAGTCAAAAGCCAACAAGCCCCGGTTATCTTTGACCCAAGGCTGTCAGGTGGGCTACCCCGCCTGCTATCGGGACTTATTTCTGGAGCATCCATCGCTCGGGGCACCAGCGTTCTTAAAGACAAGTTGATGGAAAAAATCTTCCCTGAGACGGTCTCCATTTGTGATGACCCACACCGCTCGAGAGGACTCGCCTCCCGTCCCTTTGATGGTGAAGGCTGTATTGGCAAAACGAGAATGGTGGTTGATAAGGGCGTCCTGACCACTTGGCTCATGGACACACGGTCTGCCAACCAATTAGGCCTAGATAGCACCGGCCACGCTATCCGCGGACCATCGAGCGCCCCTAGCCCGGGACCAAGCAACCTCTATATGATGAAAGGACAAATCAGTAGAGAAGAGCTCATTGCAGAAGTTAAGAACGGTTTCTACATAACCGAAATGATGGGAATGAGCTTTAATAGTCTGACCGGGGATTACAGCAGAGGAGCCTCTGGGTTCTGGATCGAAAATGGGGATATTGCATTTCCTGTCAATGAAATGACAGTAGCTGGTAACATACTCGACATGTTTGCCAACCTGACGGCGGCGGATGACCTATCTTTCAAATATTCAACCAACGCTCCCACTATTCGAGTAGACGGTATGACTGTTGCCGGAACTTAGCGCTATTACTTCCGGGAGTGGGCAGCATAGATATTGACCTTGTCTCGGGCCACCCGGATACGTACCGGCAACCGGGCAAGTAGATCACCATCTATTTGAACCGGGCGCCCCCTGGGCCCTTCTACAATAATTTCGTCTGCATCAATTATGTGGAAACCTTTGAGCTTGGATAAAAAACCAAACATCATTCCAAGCACGTAGATCGGCAAGGTTAGTCGACCCAGGGTCCTGAACAACCCAATTTGCAATCCAGGTTCGCCAACTTCAGCCTTAGGAGCCCAAACCATGCGACCACCGTAATATTTCCCATTTGCGAGCAAAACTGAACCTACGGTGTATTCCTTTCCCCCGAGGATAACTTTATATTTTGGAAACGAGCCCAGCAGATACTCCATTAACCCTGCCAAAGCATATGCGGTTTTTCCATGGAGTTTCTTGATACTCATAGATAAACGCGAAATGGCATTTGCGTCAAAGCCAACCCCAGCGGTCATCAGAAACACACGTTCGCCGTCCCTACCTATAACCTCGCCCAAAGAAATCGATCGCTTGGTTTCACCCAAAAGAGCGTCCACTATGGATGGCACAGAATTCTTTAGGCCGAGTTCGCTAGCAAGTAAGTTCACAGTTCCCGCCGGGATTACACCAATGGGGATGTCCAGCCTTCCCCCTCCGAGTAACCCGTTCACAACCTCATTTATGGTGCCATCTCCACCTGATACAATTATTAGGTCAAACGCAAAATTGCCCCCACTGATCTTTGATGCAATGATCTCCGCGTCCCCGATGCCAGAAGTCTCACGAATGCAAATCTCCCAACCTAAAGAGCTTAGTTTCTGCAAAACCAGATCAGACAACGTCTGATCGCGGTTGCCCGCCACCGGATTTAAAACAACCAAAGCCTTCTTAGGCCTATTTTTACTACCCTGAGGCACGCCGTTAATCCACTCTTGTTCTCATCAAAACAACCTGTACGGTACAATAAGGTGTGTATTGAGTCGAAGCCACATGTGCGGGTATTGTCAACAAGATAGAGACGGAAAAAATGCCCCCACACAGGCGGGAGAGCAATGCAACATGGGAGAGAGCGTGAACTACATCAGCACTCGCAATACCAATGAGATCTTGGGCTTCAATGAGACCTTGCTCAGGGGCCTTGCACCCGATGGGGGACTTTATGTGCCGTCGGAATGGCCAAAGATACGACCAGACGATCTAGCTTCGCTTAAGCTCGGCTATGCCAACCTAGCAGCGCAAATATTAAAACCTTTTATAGGTCAGGACATAGACGATCCAACCCTTCAAAATATTACCTCCGAAGCTTACTCAGAATTTTGCTGTGAAGAAGTCGCACCGCTAGTTGAAATAGGACCTTCCCTTTGGCTTCTCGAACTATTTCACGGCCCAACTCTATCCTTTAAAGATTTCGCACTCCAAGTAGTCAGCAGAATGTTCGATCACGTTCTTTCGCAAAAAGGCGAACACATTACTGTCATAGGCGCGACTTCTGGCGATACTGGTTCTGCCGCTATTGAAGCATGCAAGAACCGCCAAAATATTGACCTTTTCATGCTTCATCCTTTGGGAAGGGTCTCAGAAGTCCAAAGAAGGCAGATGACATCTGTCGACGCTGCTAACATCCACAATATAGCGGTGAAAGGTACTTTTGATGATTGCCAGAGCCTAGTAAAGGAAATGTTTGGGGACCCCCACTTCAATAAAGAACTATCTCTCGCTGCTGTTAACTCAATTAACTGGGCACGTGTGATGGTTCAAGTAGTGTATTATTACGCAGCATTCATGAAGTTGAGAAATAAGCTTCTAGCCTTTTCTGTGCCAACAGGAAACTTTGGCAATATATACGCAGCCTACGTTGCAAAACGCACTGGCCTCCCCAGCAAGGAGCTTCTTGTAGCCACCAACCAAAACGATATCCTCCACCGGGTATTGACCACAGGCACTTACCAGACAGAATCTGTTATACCCGGAATATCCCCAAGTATGGACATCCAAGTCGCAAGCAACTTCGAACGGTATCTCTTCGAATTACAAGGAAGGGACCACCATGCACTCTGCCAAAACATGGAAGCGCTGAAGGATGATGGAAAATTCACCATAACATCCAACCATATGGAGTGTGCCAGAAAGTTCTTTTCTAGCTCATCCATCGATGAAGCAGAAACATTAGGAGAAATGGAGCTTGTTTACAGTGAGACAGGCAATCTCATTGACCCCCATACTGCGGTAGGAACGGCGGCTGCCAGAAAATCTACTTACAGAGAGATTGGACCCATGGTATGCCTAGCGACAGCCCATCCAGCCAAATTCTCTGAATCCGTGATGAAAGCAACCGGCAAAAGGCCGTCAATCCCAGATCGACTGCTATCTGCTTTGGAATCAAAGGAAAGATACGATATATTGGAATGTGAAATTCTAAAAATTCAATCCTATATCCGTCAACGCAGTAGGCGTTCTCACAAAATTTAACTTTTTGGAAAAAATATGGAAACACGTGAATCGGTACAGTTGAGCACTCTCGAGAACGGTATGCGCATTATCAGTGAATCAACCAGCACCTTGGAGACTGCTTCGGTCGGCGTATGGGTTAATGCCGGCTCCCGCCACGAGACAAAAAACAACAATGGCATTTCTCACCTTCTTGAGCATATGGCCTTCAAAGGCACCACCACCCGCACAGCTCGGGATATTGCGGAGGAAATTGAGAATGTGGGCGGCCATTTGAATGCATACACTTCGAAAGAGCAGACAGCATACTATGCTAAAGTACTCAGGCAAGACCTCCCTCTCGCCACAGAAATTCTCTCCGATATTTTAGAAAACCCAACTTTTTCTGAAGACGAATTAGCCAAGGAAAAAGAAGTAGTAATTCAGGAAATGGGACAAACGCGTGATACACCAGATGATATCATTTTTGATCAGTTCCAGGAATTGGCTTACCCGGATCAGCCTATCGGCCGCCCTATCTTAGGAACTGCCCAAAATGTGCGAGCTTTTTCCCCTAAATCTCTCTCGGACTATATGGAGAACCAATACACCCCGGACAAAATGGTAGTGTCGGCCGCTGGCAACCTTAAGCACGAGGATCTTGTGGATTTGGCGGCCAATTTTTTCCAGAAAAGGAGCCGTCTACCGGACCAAGAACTTGATCAAGCGGAATATGTGGGGGGCTTTGTTCAAGAACAGCGTGATCTAGATCAAATGCATGTTGTGTTGGGATTTGACGGTTTAGCATATGACGACGAAGACTACTACGCTCTTCAGGTTTTTTCCGTCCTGTTTGGTGGCGGCATGTCATCTAGATTATTTCAGAAAATTAGGGAAGAGAAAGGTTTGGCATACTCTGTTTACTCCTTCGCGACAAGCTATGCAGATGGTGGCCTGTTCGGTATTTATGCTGGGACAAATGAAGAAGCAACTAATGAACTTGTGGAAACCGTATGCCATGAATTGAAAGAAGTCACTAAACATATAACAAATACAGAAACTTCACGCGCCTGCGCGCAACTCAAGTCGGGTTTATTAATGTCACTAGAAAGCACATCCTCAAGATGCGGCCAATTGGCCCGACAAGTATTACTATTTGGAAGGCCTCTATCGCATGAGGAAATCATAAAGCAAATTGACGCTGTAGACTCACAACAACTAAAACGAGTGATACAAAAAATCTTGTCCCGTGGATGCCCAACCATGACTACATTAGGCCCTAAAACCGATAGTGATCAATTCGCGAAATTTCAAGCGGGCCTCCAAATATGAAACCCACAAACAGCTCCGATTCAATCTACAATCTTGACGTGAGAAATTTACTCTGTCCTCTGCCGGTGCTAAAAACCAAAAAATTTATTAAAAAATTATCACCCGAAGAGGTGTTAGTTGTGGTAGCCACTGACCCAAGTTCAGTTGCTGATTTTGAAACGTTTTGCCAAGTAACAGGACATTCTCTTGAAGAATGTGTAAAAGAAGAAGGTGAATACAGGTTTCGCATAAAGGTAAAAAAATGATTGCCTTATTCAAATCACTATCTGAAGCAATCAAGGGAAACCCCATAAGGGCCGGCCGAGTATATATGAGGCCACCTCAACGCCGGGATTGCCGGAAATGGCTAGAGCTCAGGAGAGATAGTCAACAATTTCTGCGACCATGGGAGCCAACCTGGCCCTCTGACTCTCTAACTAGAAAAGCTTATTTTCGGCGACTGAAGGCACATGCCCTTCATAGCAATACGGACCTTGGCTACACTTTTCTGGTGTTTAGGGACGAGGACCGTGCCTTAATAGGCGGAGTTGCTATAAACGATGTTCGGAGGGGTGTGGCACAAAGCTGCAGTATTGGTTATTGGGTGGGACAAAATTATGCCTGTAAGGGGTATATGACAGAGGCCCTTTCCGGACTGCTTCCTATAATCTTTTTGAGACTGAAAATCCACCGCATTGAAGCCGCTTGCCTTCCTAACAACGTGGCAAGTCACGCACTTCTAAAAAAGGTAGGATTCCGTAAAGAAGGGTTTGCACGAAGATATTTAAAGATAAATGGTGCTTGGCAAGATCATGTTTTATTTGGCCTTCTTGAAACCGATACTAAAATTGAACCAATCCCAGCAATTCACCAAGAAAAGAAAAACCGTACAAGGCGGATCAACGGCAAGCGCTTTGAAACCTCACCATCTGCCGCACAAAATTAAAGCAGGTGACCTGCCTATCACTCTAGGCATTACCGCTCTCACTAGACAATGCACTAATATCTATTCCAGCCCTAGAGGTCGCAAGGGACCACTTCTGAGCATGCTTCTTACCAAACAAAATTTCTGTCTCTGGCACACCAAACATCCAGCTGTTTCCCTGAATCTCCGCATCAAGCTGTCCCGGTCCCCATCCCGCATAACCTAAGGCAAAGAGGGAATTCTTAGGGCCGGTTCCAGATGCAATAAGTTGAAGAACATCTCTTGTCGCCGTCAGGCTCACTCCATCTTTGATTTCCAAAGTTCCCTCACAACTGTAATCTGCGCTATGCAAAACGAACCCGCGCTCTGCCTCGACAGGGCCACCAAAATGGACCTGCCTTTTTGGTTGGGCATGGTCGACCTTAATATTCATTGCCGTCAACATGTCACAAAAATTTACTGTGTCCATAATCTGGTTTACAATTAGCCCCATTGCCCCGCGCTCATTATGACTGCATAAATATATGACACTTTGAGAAAACCGTGGGTCTAGCATTGCCGGCAAAGCAATGAGGAGCCGCCCGGCCAAATACCCTTGATGTTGGTGCTCCATTTCGATCATTTCGGTTATGCTTTTCGTATAAATATTGGTAGTTATAAAAAATAATATAAGGACATATTCAGCACCATGCCAGTTCCACGCACTACATTCACGACGTTATTTTAATCATAATGAAGCATTCGTTAAACTACATATGTACGTCCTTCTTGGGCTCTTTGCTTATTTGTATAGCCTTTGGGAATACAGCAAGATCGGATGGGGGGATTTCTTCAGAGTGGGATTCACGCGAATTTGCAGAGGTCAGATTAATTTCTGGCACATCAGGAATTGGCAACGGAACTGATATTAATTTAGGTTTGGAGTTTTCCCTGAAGCCAGGTTGGAAGATCTATTGGAGAAGCCCTGGCGATGCTGGCTCCCCGCCAATCATAGACGGGTCGCGATCCGTTAACCTCGAATTTCTAGAAATGAAATGGCCCTGGCCGCAACGTTTCGATGAAGGCAACAACCTTACAACTATTGGATACACAGAACATGTCGTTTTCCCGATAATTGCCAAAGCGAAAGACTCCCTCAGATCTTTGGGGCTTAGATTAAAAATAGACTACCAAGTTTGCAAAACAATTTGCATACCCGTATCAACGCAGCTGGAGATGGCGATAGCACCCGGTCACCAACGGCCAACACAATACGCCCAACTAATTGAAAAATTCGAAGGAAAGGTGCCCATTGCAGCTAACGATTCCATTGTGGATATTGACTCAATCTATATTCCAGAGACTGACAATGAAGGCACCCTTATAATTAATGTCACTCGCCAAAGCCCCTTCATTGACCCCTCTATATTTCTTGAAGGACAAGCGGCTTACCGGTTTGGTACGGAAACGATGTCCCTTGCAAATTCCTCCTTGAAGGCTAAATTCTCGGTGCCTGTATCAAGTGTGAAAGGGAATAATCTACAAAACTTCGAACTTCTGATTACATTGGTCGATGCCGGGTCTGCCAAGGAGTTCTCTCACAAGATAGAAGCGGTAGCCCAGACAGACCCAAAACAAAATAGTCTGGCACTACTCAGTATTTTATTTACTGCACTCATTGGTGGCCTGATTCTAAACCTCATGCCATGTGTGTTGCCTGTTCTGTCAATAAAAATTCTTAGCGTTTTACAGAATGTCGGCCAAAGTAGACTAAAAATACGCTTGAGCTTCCTAGCTTCGGTTGGGGGAATTCTATTCTCTTACCTAATTCTTGCATTAGGCACGATTCTATTAAGAAATTTAGGAAACTCCGTCGGATGGGGCATGCAATTCCAAGAACCACTTTTCCTAGTGTCATTAGTCTTAATACTAACAATTTTTTCGTGTAATTTATTCGGGTTCTTTGAAATTGGCTTGCCATCCTACTCAAACAGCCCACAGGGAAGCCCGAATAGCCAAGAAAGAACAAAATGGCTCTCTCAAAGTTTTTTTACAGGCGCATTTGCTACGCTAATGGCCACCCCATGTTCAGCGCCTTTTGTAGGCACCTCCATCAGCTTTGCTCTCAGTCAGGGGGCCACGGAAATACTTCTGATATTTAGCATGCTGGGTCTAGGAATGGCCGCGCCTTACATACTTCTTGCGGCGAGCCCTAATTTGGTGGGTAAGCTACCTCGACCTGGTAGGTGGATGATCCAACTTCGTATCATTCTAGGATTTATTCTAGTGGCAACGGCTGTATGGTTACTCGCGATTCTGGCACAGCAAACCACTATAAACCTAGCTTTTCTCATCGGCACAATTGCTTTTGTCTGTGGGACAAGTTTGAAGTTTGCATCCTCAATAACGGGCAAAAAAAGCGTTTTGCTGCGCACCCTAACCTTAGCAATTGGCGGATGCAGTATGCTAGTATTCGTAATCACCGCCCCCCCTGAAGAAAAGGACCTAGAATCTACCTCTAATTCACAACAATCCGGTTGGATTGAACTAGATGAGAGTAAAATTTCGGACCTTGTTAATTCTGGGAAAATTGTCTTTGTGGACATAACAGCGGACTGGTGCCTAACCTGTAAAATAAACAAAGCACTGGTTTTGGATAGTACTGAGATTATAAATTTGCTGGATTCTCCAGATATCGTGAAAATGCAAGGCGATTGGACAAAAAGAAACCCCGATATCCAAAATTATCTGTTTAGCTTTAACCGATTTGGAATCCCATTTAATGCCGTATATGGGATCGCAGCGCCTACTGGAGCAGTGTTGCCAGAATTATTGAGAAAAACGGACATATCACTTGCACTAGAAATGGCGCGGGGGGCGGGGACATTTGCGGAAGAGTGAGGTAAGAAGTGCGCTCCCCGTTAACAAACGCTATGCTAGCCTCGTAACGAACATTAGTATCATAGCTGCTGGGACCTTTAGTGAAAAGCAATTGACTGATACTGTACGTTCCAGCGAGGTCTATTCCTCTATTAAGACATTATAAAACACGTAGGAGAGAAAAGATGCCCATCAAAGTCGGAGAAAAAATGCCTTCGGTTACTCTAAAATATTTAGGCGCTGATGGAATGGAAGACATCGACACCGACCAGCTTTTGGGTGGTAAGAAGACTGTCTTATTTGCCGTACCAGGTGCATTCACCCCAACCTGCTCTGCCAAGCATGTCCCTGGATTCCTTACCCATGCCTCTGAGATAAAGGCAAAAGGAGTGGACCAAATCATCTGCTTATCAGTTAATGATGCCTTCGTTATGGATGCATGGGGAAAAGATCGCAGCGCCGGCCACGATATTATGATGCTTGGCGATGGCAATGGCGATTTAACCCGCTTGCTCGACCTTACAATGGACGGCTCCGGCTTTGGCCTCGGCACTCGATCCCAGAGATACGCCATGATAATAGACGATGGAAAGGTTACAACTCTTGAAGTAGAGGAGGGTCCCGGCCTTAATAATTCCAGCGCGGAGCACATCCTTACTAAACTATAGCTCTCGGTCTTAAACTGCGGCAGCAAAAACCTATTCTAACAAGTCAGCTGCCACAGTGGTCAGTTTTGCAAAAAGCAATACTGCTCTCATCGGCTAGTTATGCTCGGAGCCTTCCGCGATACCCCGGCGAGCTAACGCATCTGCTCGTTCATTGCCCGGATGTCCCGAATGACCCCTTACCCATTCCCACTCGATTTCATGGGGCCCAGAAACCTCGAGTAAACGTTTCCATAGATCCACATTTTTGACTGGCTTTTTTCCCGCAGTACGCCAGCCATTGGACTTCCAGTTGTGAATCCATTTAGTAATTCCATCCTTCAAATAAACAGAATCGGTTGATAACCTTACTTTGCTTGGCCGGGTTAACACCTCGAGTGCCTTTATAGCTGCCAATAATTCCATCCTGTTATTAGTGCTCCCACTTTCTCCACCAAATATTTCCTTTTCCACACCAGAAAAACTCAACAACGCTCCCCATCCCCCAGGGCCAGGATTCCCTGCACACGCTCCATCCGTATAGATTCTTACTGCGGCAGTTTCAGCCATTTTTATAGAAGTACCCATAGTCAGCCGCGCTGGTAACATTGCGGTGAAAGAGCAGTTTTTTATAATATTCTAAGGGATCTTTTGTCGTGCCAATCATCGCCACCGGTACATTGATGTGATCGTAGAGCCTGGTCAATAAAAACCGCAGCGCCGACCCGCGGCAAAAAATAGGCAACATCTCATACTCGTGGCCGGTCAAAACCCGCTTATTATAATAACCCTTTATTAGCGCTTTAGACCGTCCCCTATTGAACTCTCCATTAAAATCAAATGCCCACGCATTAAGGCAGACACTGAGATCGTAAGCCAGAAAATCTCGACAGGAGAAATAAAAATCAATGACACCGGATATATTTCCATCAACAAATAGCACATTGTCGGGAAACAAGTCACCATGAATGATGCCCTGCGGAAGACCTTCTGGCCAGTGCCGAGAGAGATATTGAATTTCGTCTTTCAAGTCCGCTGTAATGCCAGGCGACACCAAATCTCCGTTGGAACCGATTTGCTTTAATAAGATTGGCCAATCTTTTAACGCCAGGCTATTAGCACGTCCCCTGGAGAAGTTCAGGCCCGCATTGTGTACATCGGCAAGCAAGGACCCAATCAGACTACAATGTCTGGGATTCGGTGCAGAAATACTGGTCCCCGGCAAATGGCTCAGTACGGCTGCTGGCTTCCCGCCCAGTTGACCTAGGGTCTGACCATCCCTGGCTAATATAGGCACAGGACAACATATTCCCTCTATAGACAAAAACTCCATCAAATCCATAAAAAAGGGAAGATCTTCATGAGCCACGCGCTGCTCGAAAATTGTCAGAATGAAGCAGCCCTGCTCTGTCCGTAAACGATAATTAGAATTCTCAACGCCTTCAGGAATTTCTGATACCTCCAAGCACTCCCCCAACTGATACCTGGAAAGAAAGGCTTGCAACTCCCGATCATTTATCTTTGTATAAACAGCCACTATTCCAAGACCGCTCTAACTCTTTTAATGGACGTCGTCAAAGGCACTTAATGAACTAATGCAACTTATAAAATTATTGCTCTACCCACCCAATTATCGCACCATGGATACAGTTCACCTATTAACTACCAAAGGCTGGCCAAAAAGCGCAAGGTATATCCTGGAAAAATGCAACGATGATCCTAGCAAGAAGAATAGTTGGGTAACAGGGCGAGGATCATGTGAATGCCAAGTTTAGGCCTGTCTATAAGCGCTATACTTAAAGTGGTGCAACCGGGAGCGCACGCGCTTAAAATATTATCCCTTGCCTCTTTTGCATTAACCATTACCTCCTGCTCCTCTGTTTATATTCCTTCTCAAAAGGCGATAGAAGAAAAATTAAACATTTTTGAAACCCAGGAGGTCACTTGCCCCGCCACTAGAATTCTGCGTGATGGCGACACATATTTCCTGGCCAGTGAACAAAGCAGCGGGGAAAGTCCAAAACCCATCGCAAGAATTACAACTGTAAAAATTTCCTGTGGGCTTAGGTATCTAAGTGAAAAAGAAAAAAACCCGCTGTCGAAGTTCGCCATTTTAGCAACGGACGTGGAGATATCTATACTCTACCTTCCCGATTCCGCCGAAAAACAAGCTGTGATCCAGCCTCTTCCCTACTTTGTAGCACTAACAAACCGATTCGGTAAAATTACCACAAAGACGATTTTTCAAACGGAAATCCCTTCGGAAAGCGAGGGTTTATCTGTGCAAAGAACGCTGATTGAGAGCATTTTGGTGAATATCCCAATTGATCGTTTGGATGAAGCTGAGGGCTACGAAATGATGGTAGGCTTTCAACTTTCAGAGCAGCAAATGGAATACGTCCGTATGAGGAAATTTAAATAGACGTCACAATTTAGTGAGCTCTTGTTGACGCCGTGAAGCTACGGACTATCATAGGAAGCATCGTCGCGGGAGATACTGACTTAATACAGGTCAGAGCCGAAGGAGCAACCGCCCCGGAAACTCTCAGGCAAATGGACCGCGCTGATGTTAAAACTCTGGAAAGCTGGTTTGGGGGCATTATCTCCCAAATCCCACCGAAGGAGTAAATCGCTGAGTTTTTTCAGCGGGAAATCTCTCAGGTTCTCAGACAGAGGGGGCGCCATCGTTTGTTGTGCGTCGAAGCCTCTGGAGAGAAATTTGAGCCAAGACCCCACTGATAAATCCCCATTACTGCACTCCCCGCTGGCAGAATTTCATTTGTCATTAGGCGCAAAGATGACACCGTTCGGGGGATTTCTCATGCCACTAAATTACCCGGCGGGCATCCTCGCGGAGCACAAGCATTGTAGAGCGAAAGCCTCCTTGTTCGATGTTTCCCACATGGGCCAGTTCACCCTTACGAGCCCATTAGGACTCGAGCATTTGGCAGCAGAGCTAGAAACTCTTATTCCTGGCAACCTTATCGAGTTAAAGCAAGGTCAACTATGCTACACGATGTTCACTAATAGACAGGGAGGAATAATCGACGACCTGATAGTCGCACGCACACCCACCAATTTCCTTATTGTTGGGAATGCTAATAATAGAGACAAAGACTTCGAGATCCTTCGCGGAGGCCTATCCCAAAACATTGCTATAAAACAAGAAAAGCAGGGTCTAATTGCCCTTCAGGGGCCAGATTCATCCGAGGTTTTGATGCGCTATAGCTCTGAGCCTATGGATCTATCTTTTTTGGAAGGTGCGTATTCAACCATTTGCGGGCAATCCTGTTGGGTGTCTCGCTCTGGATATACCGGCGAAGATGGTTACGAAATAGCAGCTGCACCAGATCGCATACAGCATATTGCACAAACACTCCTTCTCGATGAAAAAGTCGGAATGGCAGGGTTAGGAGCAAGGGACACCCTTAGACTGGAAGCGGGGCTGAGTTTATGTGGGCAAGATTTAACTGAAGATACTACACCTGTTGAAGCCGGCTTGTCCTGGACCATAAATCACCGACGACGAAACGAGGCGAATTTTTCTGGAGCAAAAGTGATTTTAAAACAGTTACATGAAAGACCCTCACGAAGAAGGATTGCCCTAACTATTGCGAACAAAACTATAGCCAGAACGGGTACACCTATAAAAAACAATGCTGGTGAACAATGCGGAGAGATCACAAGTGGTAGCTTCAGTCCAACCACCAACCGCTCCATAGCCGTTGGTTACGTTGAAAGAAAGCGTCTAGACTCAAAAGAAAACCCTTGGGTCACAGTGCGTGGCAAAGATATAGAGGCAACACAGGTTTCATTGCCATTTGTACCCCATCGCTATTTTAGGAAATAGGAGAACCACTCGATGCGAAAAGCCAAATATACTAAGGACCATGAATGGGTTCGGTTAGAAGAAGGAGGCGAGAAGACTAATGCAATCGGGATCGTTGGAATAACGGATTTTGCCCAAGAGCAGCTTGGCGATATTGTCTTTGTTGAATTGCCAGAGGTAGGAATAACCGTTCAAAAAGGAGATGAAGCCGCCACAATAGAATCCGTTAAAGCTGCAAGTGAATTTTTTACTCCAGTCAGTGGAAAAGTTATCAATATTAACAACACCATCATAGATGATCCCGGGTTGATCAACAGTGACCCGCGAGAAGTAGGTTGGTTCTTTTCTCTAGAACTTGCAGACCCCTCTGAGCTTGAGAGTTTGATGGATGAGGCAGCATATGAGAGCTTTGTAACTTCACTAAGTTAAGGATCACCGACTATGCGATACCTTCCTCACACCAAGCGCGAACGCGAACTTATGATGGCAAAAATAGGTATTGAAAATATCAACGAACTTTTTGACCAAATACCGGAAACTGCACTGTCTTCCTTCGCGAACACCCTGCCATCTCACTCTGGAGAATTGGAGGTGACCCACCACCTACAAAGTCTAGCAAATCTTAACCTAGCCGCAAGTGATGCCCCTTCCTTCCTTGGCGGCGGGGCCTATCGACATCATATTCCCGCGACAGTGGACTCGCTCATACAACGCGGTGAATTTTTAACTTCTTACACCCCTTACCAGCCCGAGATCAGCCAAGGAACCCTGCAAGCTGTATTTGAATTTCAAACACAAGTCGCACTCTTAACTGGGATGGAGCTTGCTAATGCGTCTATGTATGACGGCTCTACAGCTTGTGCGGAAGCCGTGTTAATGGCTGGACGTGTCACCAAGCGAAAGAAGGTTATTCTGTCTGGTGGCCTTCACCCGTTTTACTGTGACGTGGTAGAAACATTGGCACAGTTCTCCGAGCTAAGCATCGAGAAAAGCCGGCCTGAGGCCCCCGCTAAGGGCCATCATGACACAGCGGCCTTAGAAAAGCGGATTAACAAAGAAACAGCGTGTGTTGTAGTTCAATACCCCGACTTTTTTGGATTGATTAGAGACTTTTCTCAACTGGGAGAGCAATGCAAAAAAGCAGGCGCACTCTTAATTATTGTGTTTAATGAGCCGGTGGCATTAGCCGCCCTTAAAAGCCCGGGTGAGATGGGGGCAGATATTGTTGTTGGTGAGGGCCAATCTCTTGGTGTTGGGCTAAACTTTGGAGGCCCATATGTTGGACTTTTTGCAACTAAAAGCCAATACCTAAGGCAAACCCCAGGAAGGATAGCTGGCCAAACTGAAGACTTGGATGGCAAACGAGGGTGGGTGCTGACCCTCAACACCAGGGAGCAACACATTCGACGTGAAAAGGCCACCAGCAACATATGTACAAACTCAGGACTCTGCGCCCTCGCCTTTAGTATTCATCTCTCCCTCCTTGGGGAAAAAGGACTATCCCATCTCGCCACTCTGAACCATGAAGCAGCTATGTCAACAGCAGACAGATTGTGCAATATCGACGGCCTCGAAATCCTAAATGAGACCTACTTTAATGAGTTCACGGTACGATTGCCAAAACCGGCTGGACCATTAGTCGAAACTTTAGCCCAAAAGAAAATATTGGCTGGAGTGCCAATCCGAAGGCTATATCCTAACCGCGAAGACTTTGACAACCTAATGCTAGTAAATGCCACTGAACTTACCAGTGACTCAGATATCAATCTGCTGGCAGAGAGCATCTCAGAGGAATTATCATGAATAAAGAAATAGTATCTGATACCAAGATGATTTCTTCGACTGCAACCAACAAAGGACTTCATATCGAAGAGGCACTTATTTTTGAACAAGGCTCCACAGATCGGTCTGGTGTGGACCTTCCGGAGATTAGCGGGAGATCAGATCGACTTGGCAAGCTGAAACGGCTCGACCAAATAGGATTGCCGGGATTGTCTGAACCGGAAATAGTGCGTCACTATACTAGACTCAGTAGGAATAACTACGCCATCGATATTGGACTTTACCCGCTCGGCTCGTGCACCATGAAGCATAACCCTCGCCTGAACGAAGCAGTTGCTCGTCTACCGGGATTTTCTAATATCCACCCATTGCAACCCCCCTCAACCGTGCAAGGGGCTATGGCCCTCATAAAAGAATTAGAAGAGTGGCTTACCGCACTCACGGGATTTCCTACTATAGCATTATCCCCAGCCGCTGGCGCCCAAGGTGAATTGTGCGGGCTCATGGTAATTCGCTCCTATCTCGAAAAACAAGGCGATCCTCGAGAGACTGTGCTTGTCGCTGATTCGGCCCACGGAACAAATCCCGCAACAGCGACCATGTGTGGTTATAGGACAAAATCCATACCTTCCAATGACTCTGGCACACTCGATCTACAAGCTCTGGAAAACATGCTGGATAACAAAGTGGCAGCAGTTATGCTGACTAACCCCAACACATGCGGATTATTCGAAGGACAGATTCTGGAGATATCAGATGCCGTGCATAAGTCCGGTGCCTTGTTGTATTGCGATGGAGCTAATTTCAACGCTATCGTCGGAAAGGTCAAACCGGCAGATTTGGGCATAGATATTATGCACCTTAATTTGCATAAGACTTTTTCCACGCCCCATGGGGGTGGCGGACCCGGATCCGGACCGGTAGCGATGACATCCGTTTTGGCACCTTATGCACCATTACCCTGGATTGAAGAGTCGGCATCCGGATTTACGATAACTGAACATCTGGGGGATCACTCACAACAATCTTTTGGAAGAATGCGGGCATGGCACGGCCAAATGGGAATGTTTGTCAGAGCCCTTTCCTATCTAATCAGCCACGGGGGAGACGGGCTACGCCAAGTAGCGGAGGATGCTGTACTAAATGCGAACTATATTCGACAAGGGCTCCATAAACATTACTCAATGCCCTACCCAGGTACGTGTATGCACGAAGTTCTATGCGATGACCAAAGCCTGAAACCAGCCGGGCTAAAAACTTTGGATGTTGCCAAGGCCCTAATCGACCAAGGGTTCCATCCCATGACCATATACTTCCCGCTTATCGTTAATGGCGCTATGTTAATTGAACCCACTGAGACCGAGACAAAGGAAATACTTGATCAATTCATCGATGCAATGATCACAATCGCAAACCACTCAACCTCTGAAAATATTGCAGCCCTGCAAAACGCACCCGTCCATACTCCGCGACGCCGGCTAGACGAAACTAAGGCAGCACGAAATCCAATACTAAGGTGGTTGCAAGATACAGGGCCGAGCGCAACTTAGACTGGCCCGTTAGGTGCTCACTGGCCCCTGGCTGATAGTTTTTCACCCACCTCATTAATTGCCTTATCTATGAGAGCGGACGATTTTTCTGAATCCGTTTTCCGCCCGATCAACTCACGCGCAGCCATAATCGTAAAATCAGACGCTTTCGAACGAATTTCTTCTATGATCTTAGCCTCAGCGTGAAGCAGGTTTTGCTCAGCTTGCGCTTCCTTTAGGGCAAGTTGGTTCGCCAACCTCCCCTCAGCCACGGAGATTAGGGAATCCCTCTCCTCTCTGGCCCGTTCAAGCGTGCGCGCGATTTCTTGCTCTAAGCCCCGATGATCACGCTGGTACTCCGAAAGAAGGCTCTGCGCATCCTCACGTAATCTTGCTGCCTCTTCAAGTTCTGCACCGATGCGCCGCCCTCGTTCATCTAAACTAGTTGTGATAAAGCTCCAGGCCTTTTTAGATACCAAGGCAACAAAAATTACAAACGCCACCAACACCCAAGTTTCCGGATTTTCCAGGACATGGCCCATTTCCTACCTCCCCTCAGAAGCAGCTTGGATAGCTTGACTTACCTCGTCAGAGGACACCTCAAGCCCAATGAGCTTGCTGACAGTAAGGGGCACCAATTCCCCAGCCGCCTTACGCACTTCTGCCTCGGCGGCTACACCTAACTCATTTAACCTTTTCTCACTCACCACAGCTTGTTCATCAAGACGCCTATCCAGGGCATCCAAACGCTGCTGAGCCTCAATTTTGAGCTTCTCACGAGCTTCCGAGACTATATTCTCCGCTTGAAGAGCGGCATCGCGCATGGCCGCCTCATATTCCGCCAACGCCGCTGCTGCCTCATTCCGCAGTCTCTCAGCAGATTCTATGTCATGATCCAATTTTCTTTGTCTATTCTCCAAGATTTCAGCAACTCTAGGCAAGACAAGTC
>CACETT010000003.1 GCA_902562525.1 uncultured Alphaproteobacteria bacterium | reverse complement strand
AGTTTGACGCCCCAATAAGGCCCCAAAGCACAATGAGCAGAGCCGGTTACCGGGTCCTCGTCGATTCCAAATCGCGGCGCAAAAAAACGGGAAACAAAATCAGCAGAGCCGTCAGTATCTCCTTTAGCCGTAATAATAATTCCCCGCCGAGTTTCTACAGTTGAGAGTTTTGAAAAATTCGGCTGAAAGTTTTTAACTAAAACTGGGTCGTCTACCTCAATCAATAAATCTTCACCAGCTGTGCCAACCCACACGAAATCAATCCCTAGGACGTCCTCGAGGTCCGGCGGAACCTCGATAGAATGGGATGAAATGGAAGGAAAGTCCACGGCAGTACCCTCAGCTACCCGCGTAGCAGTGAGGAGGCCACTTTTGGTCTCAAATTCAATATTCTGAGAAGACGGCACCCTGTCTTCAGTCCACAAAACTAGGGCACTGGCTAAGGTGGCATGGCCACAAAGGTTAACCTCAACCGTTGGAGTAAACCACCTTAAGTTAAACCTAGACCCACTTCCGGATTGGATGAATGCGGTTTCAGACAGACGTGTCTCAGCAGCTACATTCTGCATCCAAGCTGCATCAATATCTTGTTCCACTATACAAACCGCTGCTGGGTTTCCCCCAAAAGGTACGTTAGTAAATGCATCTACGATAAAAAACGGAAAATTCATTAAACTACTCCTTGTGCGACTAACAACGATATTGTTGGACTAAATATTGACCGGTAAGAACTTCCCCACTAGCCTGCCATCCATGGCTCTTTTAGGCAAAGGTTTGTTGGGGATTTGGCACGACCTCGCAATTCAAAACGATGCTGAATTACAAGACTTCCAACTATGGTATACTAAGCAACATCTACCAGAAAGACTGAATGTTGCTGGTTTCTTGCGGGGACGGCGCTATCAAGCCGTCGAGGGAGATCCACAATTTGCAGCACTGTATGAAACTGAAACTGCAGAGACCCTTGCCAGTCCCGCATATCACAAACAACTCAACAACCCCACGGAATGGTCTACAGCAAATTTAGCCAAGTTTCGAAATACTAACCGTACGGCCTTCAAGGTAAAGGAGAGTTTCGGGTATGGAATTGGTGCCGGGCTTTCGGTCGCATGGATTTCACCATCTGATAAAACTAAGAACGAGATGGAGAACTGGGTGCGGAAGGCTGTCTTTCGAGAAATCATGGAATGCGTAGGCATAGTGGGCATTCACATGTGTGAAGGCAACCAGGAAGCCACTCACGCCGTCACGAAAGAATTGGAAATCCGTGGCACCCCCGATAAAATGTCGGAATGGATCGTACTGGTGGAAGGGCATAATTCTATAATTACTAAAGAAGTTCTTTCGAAGCACCTGTCCGCTGAGACAAGTATGCACAAAGGTGCTGATTCCTACGATTCATGTCATTATCAGCTAATACACAGCTCCATTTCCGACGATACTTCTGACTTTTGATCCGCACATAATTAGCAAATATGACAGGTCGGCGACCTCCCCTCGGAGGACATCATTATAGCAAAATATGGCATCTTGCGCTTCCACTCATATTAGCGAACCTAACGGTTCCATTGTTGGGAATGGTGGATACGGCCGTCATTGGGAACCTAAGTGCAGCGCACATCGGCTCGGTCGCGCTCAGCTCCATGATTTTTTCGTTCTTGTTTTGGAGCTTAGCATTCATCCGTTTTTCTGCCACCGGCCTCACTGCGCAAGCCTACGGGGCTGACACACCAGACGAAGTATTTACTGTATTAAGCCAGACCCTCGCCGTATCTATAATTTTTGGAACTATTTTCATTGTCTCTGAGCAGCCGATTGTTTCTCTCTCTTTATTTTTGGTCGATTCCACAGAAAAAGTGGAAACCCTAGCTAGAGAATATATGGGTATCCGGATCCTTTGTGCCCCCGCTACCCTGGCTAATATCGGTGTTTTAGGATGGCTAATTGGCCTCCAAAAAGTGAAAACAGCACTGGCACTGCAGGTCCTTATCAACGGGGTCAATATTGTTTTTGACGTTCTATTGGCCGTCCAACTGGAAATGGGGGTTAACGGCGTTGCGTGGGCAACGGTGATAGCGCAATACGCTGGCCTACTTGCAGCGCTTTGGATAATAGCTAATACAAAACTGACCCTCGGAGCCAAAGTAGTTTGGCGTAGCATTGTAGATAGAACACGTCTCTCGAATCTTATGGGGATCAATCGGGACCTATTTCTTCGAAGCATCTGCGTCATCACATCCGTTGCCATGTTTACAGCACAAGGGGCAAAGATGGGTGAGCTTGTACTAGCTGCGAATGGAATTCTTATTCTTTTCTTATCCCTTTTAAGCCATGGATTGGATGGCTTTGCGCATGCGGCCGAAACTTTGGTAGGACATGCCATTGGGGAGAAAAATCGCGCTGGATTGCGAAAAGCAGTCATAGAATCTACTAAGCTCGCCCTATTTGTGTCGGTTGCCTACGTATGCCTATATGGAGCTTTGGGAAATTATATTATTTCTGCCATAACAGACATAAAGGCCGTACAACAAGAAGCTGCAAAATATTTAGTATGGGTAGTGATAGCACCTCTCATCTCGGTTTGGGCCTTCCAACTTGACGGGATTTTCATTGGAGCCACACGAGCCAAAGAAATGCGCAACGCCATGTTCGTGTCCTTCTTCGCCTACCTTTTATGCATACTTGTCCTAGTCCCAATATTCGAAAACCATGGATTATGGCTTGCATTTCTTATTTTTCTGAGCTTTCGAGGTATCACCTTAGGAGTCCGTTATCCACGGTTGGAGCGTGAATTAACCTAGATCTTCTCAACTTTCAGAAAAATTCAATAATAACGTGCTTGGCAAAGCTATAAAAAAGTGCATTTTATTTAGCATCTATGTTCATATCTGGATCACAGTAGGTAACTAGTAATGAAGATCGCGATTCCTAAGGAGACGCGCGGCGGAGAAACTCGCGTCGCCACATCCCCGGACATGGTTAAAAAGTTAGTCCAAACGGGAGCCCAAGTCGTTATTGAAGCAGGTGCGGGAGATCACTGTAAAATTACCGATACAGCCTTTACCGAGGCAGGCGCATTCGTTGCCCCGGATGCCAAGGAAACGTATGCTGATGCTGAAGTCGTTTTGAAAGTTCGCGGACCAATGACCAACGAAGAAGGAACGGACGAGCTTTCTTTTATGGATCCGAACTCAATTCTTATTGGATTACTTTCTCCTCTTCAAAACCGAGCATCAATTTTAACTTATGCTAAGTTTGGACTTACGTCGTTTTCCATGGAGCTTCTTCCACGAATTAGTCGCGCGCAAAGCATGGACGTTCTTTCCTCCCAGAGTAACCTAGCCGGCTACAAAGCAGTCATAGATGCCGCAGAAGAGTTTGGCAGAGCTTTTCCAATGATGATGACGGCGGCTGGCACTATCGCCCCAGCCAAGGTGCTGGTCCTTGGCGCAGGCGTTGCGGGATTACAGGCTATCGCAACAGCCAAGCGTTTGGGTGCAGTTGTTTCCGCCTTTGACGTACGACCCGCGGTTAAAGAGCAAGTAGAGAGCCTCGGCGCAAAGTTTATTGAGGTAGCCGATACGGGTGGCCAAGACGCCGAAACAACCGGTGGCTATGCTAAGGAAATGTCGGATGACTACAAAAAGCAACAAAGCAAACTAATACACGAGACCCTCAAAACACAGGATATCGTCATCACAACAGCCCTAATTCCAGGAAAACCCGCCCCCGAGTTGATACCGGGTTATATGCTTGAGGACATGAAGGGCGGGTCCATCATTGTCGACCTAGCAGTAGAGGCCGGCGGTAACTGCCCGCTATCAGAAATAGATAAAGTGACAGTAAAGCAAGGGGTGACGCTAGTTGGGCACAGTAACATGCCTGCACGAATTCCAGTGGACTCAAGCGCTTTACTTGCGAGAAACCTCGTGAACTTTCTCACACCTATGATAGACACGGAGTCTGGAAAGCTCTCTATTGACTGGGAAGATGAAATAATTTCGGGGACCCTAACAACTCGTGGAGGTGAAGTGGTTCACCCAATGTTAAAGGATGAGGTTTAGCTATGGTCGACCCTTTTATTACCGATGTAACAATTTTTGTGTTGGCCGTATTCGTTGGCTATTATGTGGTGTGGAGTGTTACCCCTGCCCTTCACACCCCTCTAATGTCAGTAACAAACGCAATTTCGGGCATCATTGTGGTTGGAGCCCTAATTGCTGTTGGAACCCAAATACCCGGGATTGCAACAAGCCCTGACGGTGGTTCACTCAGTATATCCAAAACATTAGGATTTTTCGCAGTGTTATTAGCGTCCATTAATATTTTTGGCGGCTTCATTGTCACGCAGCGAATGCTTCAAATGTTCAAGAAAAAGAAATAGGGAAAGGAATGGCCATGACAAGCAATCTTTCCGCAATTCTTTATCTTATCTCTGCTGTTTGCTTTATCCTTGCTTTAAAGGGTTTATCGTCACCTGCATCCGCCCGCTCGGGAAATATGTTTGGGATAGCAGGAATGACTATTGCTGTTGTTACCACCCTTCTGGCACCTAACGTCTCCGCTTACCTCAGCATCTTTGTAGCTGTAGCCGCGGGTGCTGCAATAGGAACGATCACTGCTCTCCGCATACAAATGACAGCCATGCCACAGCTAGTGGCAGCCTTTCACAGTCTGGTTGGCCTTGCAGCGGTCTTAGTTGCTGCGGCCGCTCTGTATGCCCCTGAAGCGTATGGAATTGGCTCAAGCGGAGACATAAAATCAGCAAGCCTCATTGAAATGTCACTAGGGGCGGTCATAGGCGCCATTACATTCACAGGCTCGATCATTGCATTTGCGAAACTACAAGCCCTCATGAGCGGATCTCCAATTGTATTTCCGGGGCAACACCTGCTGAACCTCCTTGCAGGCCTTGTGATTATCGGCTTGATTGTTTTGTTTTGTTTAACTGGCGGCGGCAGCTACTCCATTTTCTGGGCTATGATAGCCTTAGCCCTTTTATTGGGTATTCTCATCATCATTCCCATTGGTGGAGCAGATATGCCTGTCGTTGTGTCCATGTTGAATTCTTATTCTGGATGGGCTGCTGCAGGCATTGGATTTACGCTACAAAACCCCGCGTTAATTATAGTCGGAGCTTTAGTGGGATCTTCGGGTGCTATCCTAAGTTACATCATGTGCCGCGCAATGAATCGTTCCTTTTTTAGCGTAATACTGGGAGGATTTGGAGCGGAAACGAGTAGCACGTCATCAGATAACAGCGATAAGAATGCAAAAAGCGGCAGCTCCGATGATGCTGCTTTCATCATGAAAAATGCCCAAAACGTTATCATCGTGCCGGGCTATGGTATGGCAGTGGCCCAAGCTCAACACTCTCTTCGAGAGATGGCAGATTTGTTAAAAGATCAAGGCGTCAATGTGAAGTACGCAATTCATCCTGTGGCGGGTCGCATGCCTGGACATATGAACGTATTATTAGCTGAAGCCAACGTGCCGTATGATGAGGTTTTTGAGCTAGAAGAGATCAATAACGATTTTGCTTCATGTGATGTGGCTTTTGTTATTGGTGCTAATGACGTAACTAACCCTGCAGCTAAGAAAGACCCCGCCAGTCCAATTGCCGGAATGCCTATATTAGATGTGGAGAAAGCTAGCACAGTACTATTTGTTAAAAGATCACTTTCTCCAGGATATGCGGGAATAGATAACGAGGTGTTTTACTCGGACAAGACCATGATGTTGTTCGGTGATGCCAAACAAATGGTTGAAGGTATAGTAAAAAGCCTTTAACTGAGGGTAGGAAGCGAGGCAAATCAAATGTCGAGTCAACTATGTGATTTATCGGCTATAGATCTCGTTCACTTGTATAAATCTGGGGAAGCCTCTCCTGTGGAAGCGACCCAGTCTGTATTGGACAGAGTTAGCCTCCTTCAGAAAAAATATAACGCCTTCTGTCTTGTAGATGAAGAGAAAGCCCTCCGCGATGCCCAGGCGTCGGAAAAGCGGTGGCAAAACAAGGAAGCCATTGGACTATTAGATGGAGTCCCAAGCACCATTAAAGACCTCATGTTATCAAAGGGGTGGGCTACGCTTAAGGGGTCAAGGACAACAGACCCAAATCAGAGCTGGCATGAAGACGCACCGAGTGTTGCTCGAATGCGGGAACAAGGCGTGGTCTTTGTAGGCAAAACAACTACGCCGGAATTTGGATGGAAAGGCGTAACAGACAGTCCCTTAACCGGAAGCACCAGAAACCCCTGGAACCCAGAGCTTACCCCTGGTGGCAGTTCAGGGGGAGCAGCTGTTGCTGCTGCCCTAGGAATGGGACACCTCAATATAGGTTCGGACGGTGGCGGATCGATACGAATGCCCGCAGGCTTTTGTGGAATTTTTGGCCTGAAGGCAACTTTTGGCCTAGTACCCGCTTACCCCCAAACTGTTATGGGCACTCTGTCCCACCAAGGACCTATGACCCGGACAGTGCGAGATGCGGCGCGTATGCTTAGTATTATTAGTCAACCTGATCCGCGCGATTGGTATGCTGCCCCGTACCGTCCAATTGATTATGAACAAGATCTGGACCAAGGGATTAAAAATGTGAAAATCGCTTTCAGCCCTTCATTAGGTTACGCGAAAGTAGATCCTCAAGTCGCCGAAAAGGTGCGTCAGGCAGTTGGTCTTTTCGAGCAACTTGGAGCCAAAGTAACGGAGATCGATCCACCCATAAGCGATCCAATTGAAGATATGATTACACTTTGGTCTGTTGGATTGGCCGTCCTGGTGAATGAAACTCCAAAAGAAAAACAGGCCCTGATGGATGCCCCTCTGCGGGAACTGGCGGAATTGGGAAGCCAGGTGAGTAGCATAGAACTCAGGAAATCCGAAAAAGCCCGTGACCAATTAGCTGTCGCAATTACCCTTTTTCTGCAAGATTATGATTTTCTTATCACTCCCCAACTTCCCCTGACCGCGTTTGAAGCAAATAATGAAGTGCCGCCCAACAGTGGAATGAAACGTTGGTGGGAATGGTCACCCTTCACCTATCCATTTAATTTGACACAACACCCAGCCGCGACTGTGCCTTGCGGTTTTACAAAAGAGCACTTGCCCCTCTCCATGCAAATAGTTGGGTCGCGTTTTGATGAAGCAAATTTATTGAGGTTGTGTCACGCTTTTGAAATGGCAGAACCTTTTAAAATGCCCACCATAGAGCAACAATAATTACTCGTTCGCTAGACATACATATTTTCTATTAATTTAGGTAGGCCTTAATCTTCGCGCATGGCCTTTTTTCTGGCTAATTTTCGAGCTCTTCGAATAGCCTCAGCTTTCTCCCGCGCCTTCTTCTCAGAAGGTTTCTCGAAAGATCTCCGCATCTTCATTTCCCTAAAAATTCCCTCCCGCTGCATCTTCTTCTTTAGAGCACGAAGAGCCTGATCGACATTATTATCACGCACCAAAACTTGCAAAATCTATCCTCTCAATCCACAGATTTTCTATAAGAGAGGATGAAGTACCACAATCCGTGCACTCTGTGAAGTCCTTCCAAAATTATACCAACAGGAGTATCTTGTGATCCATGCTCAATAAATGGATAGAGGAATTGTAGGATCGACCACCATGGCCATATTAAAAATCGCAAAAATGGGACATCCCATTCTCAAGGAGGTTGCTAAAGCGGTTGACGACCCTACTAGCCGCGAGATCCGCGAGCTTTTGGATAATATGAGGGAGACAATGGCTGATGCAGGAGGAGTGGGCCTGGCAGCTCCTCAGATCTACGTTTCTCTGCGAGTGATGATATTTCAGATCCCTGCCGAACGAGAAGGCGATGAAATGGCTTTTGAGGAGCAGGTTCTAATAAATCCGGAATTACAATTTCTTGGGGATGAGAAAGAGGATGGATGGGAAGGATGCTTATCTGTGCCAGATCTTCGAGGATCTGTCCCTCGGTTTACGCACATTAATTACCAGGGATGGGACGAAAACGGCAAGAAAATCACCCGCGAAGCCTCTGGTTTTCATGCCCGAGTAGTGCAACACGAATATGACCACCTGGATGGTATTCTTTATCCCATGCGAATGGACAAACTAAACACCCTGCATTATGTCTCGGAAATGCGTTTTAACGCAGATTAGAGTAGTTTTTGGAACCCAATCCGTATGCCAATAACATCAGATTTTGAAACCGAACGTACTCAAATTTTGGAGGCTCTAGTCAACCAGGACCCATTTCTTGGATGGACAGAAGCAAACATTCGGAACGTATGTCAGGATTTCGGATTTGATCAACGGACTATGATAAGGGTTTTCCCGAGCGGGGTTCGTGACCTTATTCTTGCACACGGCGCGGCGATTGATTCGGCAATGCTAACTTCTGCTAGCCCCTTGGCACTCCTAGATATGCCCGTAAGGAAACGTATCAGCACCCTGGTAATGCTTAGAATTCAAGCTATGTCATCTCATCGAGAAGCTGTGTCTCGCCTCATTCCTTTATTGTACTCACCTCAATATCTCTCAATAGGCGCTGAGACTCTTTACCGCAGCATAGACTTAATGTGGCGAACCGCTGGCGATACTGCTACGGACTTCAACTACTACTCCAAACGCTCTCTGCTCACAGCAGTCTACTGTTCCACCGTACTTTATTGGCTTACAGATAATTCTCCTGACTATTTAGAAACCCAAGCTTTCCTTGACCGCAGAATAGCCAACGTAATGTCTGTACAAAAGATGAAGCCTAAGATTAAGAACTGTTTTCCAAAAATAGAAACTTCAATATTTTCGCTATTCAAGGTGCTTAAGTCACTCCGCCGAGCACATTGAAGCTGTTTGAAACGGGCTAATTACAAGTGCTTGGACAGCGGTTTCAGGCTAGTCACGTGTCCCATTTTTCTCCCTGCCCTAATCTCACCCTTGCCGTAAAGATGTAATCTTTGGCTAGGTTCCCCCAAATAAACAAGCCAGTCATTGACCTCATCACCAAGAAGATTTTGCATCTCTGCATCTGCATTCCTGGCACAAGAACCAAGAGGCACTCCACAAATACATCGTATCAACTGCTCAAATTGACTTGAGGCACAAGCTTCAATGGTCCAATGACCGGAATTATGTGGTCGCGGTGCCATCTCATTGATTGTAATTGTGCCATCCTTCATGACAAACATCTCCACAGCCAGGACGCCAACCAAGTCAAGACTAACTGCTAAATGCTTGGCTGAGTTAACAGCTGCTTCCTTTGTTTCAGAGGAAATCCTGGCAGGAACAATACTTCTGTGTAAAACATAGTTCTTATGCTCATTCTCTACTGGATCGTAGCATTGAACATCACCACTTTGTGTCCTTACAACAATTACAGAGATTTCTCTCTCGTAGTCCATCCAACCCTCTAACACACCGGGGCCACCACCTATACGGCTCCATGCATCGCCTAAATTATCGCCAATTTTAACCTTTATCTGGTTCTTTCCATCGTAACCAAACCTTGTGCTTTTTAAGAGCCCCGGTCGACCAAGTTCACTCAGGGATGCCTCCAATATCTCGAGGTCGGTAACCCTCCAATAAGGCGCTGTTGGTATACCCAATTCGTTGCAGAAGTCCTTCTCAGCCACTCGGTCTTGCGCAATTTCTAGTATGTCCGGTTTTGGATACACAGGAACCAACTTCTCGACTTCACGCAAACTATTAACTGGGATGTTTTCAAACTCATAAGTTGCAACATCGACTTCTTGGGAAAAATTCTTTAGGCGTTCCTCGTCTGAATAGGAAGCAATTGTATGGGAGTGACTAACCTCTATAGCAGGGCTACCGATTTCATCTACATAAATATGAGTATGATATCCCATTTGCGCTGCAGCAACTGCCATCATTCTTCCCAGTTGACCTCCTCCAAAAATCCCTACTACGGATCCTGGAGGTAGCGCTATATGATTTTTGACTGGCACCAGAAGTTCCTCTCTATTTAATTTGATTCTGGCGTATCAGGAACCGATCTTGTCTGCTTCATCCGAAATTCTTTAAGAGCCTCCGCTACCTTTGAGTTAGATAATCCCACTATTGCCGCAGAGAAGAGGGCACCATTTATAGCCCCTGACTTCCCAATAGCCATGGTTCCTACAGGGACACCACCCGGCATCTGGACAATTGATAACAGGCTGTCTAATCCCTTTAAACTATGACTTTCGATCGGAACACCAATAACGGGCAAAGTCGTAAGAGAAGCCACCATGCCTGGGAGATGGGCTGCTCCACCGGCCGCAGCAATAATAACGCGAAGCCCCCTTCCTTCTGCACCCTCGGCATACTCGACTAGACGCTTAGGTGTCCGATGAGCTGAAACCACTCGCACGTCATGCCGTACACCAAGAGAAGTCAAGGTCTCGGCAGAGTGACGCATGGTATCCCAGTCAGACTGGCTCCCCATGATCAATCCAACCTCTGGAACGCCTTTGGCCATAAAATTTGCTCCCCAAAAAAATATCCCCGCTATTATGATTGGAGCTAGTGTTTGTAGCAAGAGACAGCCGTTTTTAAGCGCATGCCCTCAAACCCTGCGACTTTCCTGCAACCCAGCCTTAATATACTGTCACCTAGCTATGTCCATCATTTCCGAAGAGTAATACCTTGGTCGATATCCCTATGACAAACTCCACTTCTTTAAAGTTCTGGCAGTTTTCCTTAGCCTATTATCAACATTCCAATAGTTCAGAAATTTTGCTGGGACTCCAAAATAAATACGCGCTAGATGTAAATCTCACACTTTTTGCCTTGTGGGCAGGTTGGATTGAAAGCACTGCTCTTCTTAAAGACCATTTCCAGACACTCGACTCATCGATTGCCAAATGGCGAGATAACATCATTCAGCCACTTAGAAAGATTCGCCAAACAGCCAAAGCGCAAACAGCCTTATTTTCCGATTTCTCGGACAATTTTCTCAACATGACATCTGATATCGAATTAGAAGCAGAACGTATATGCCAAGCCCTTCTATGCCAAGAATATCTGAATCTGAAGAACCTACCAAAGGGCTCCAATAAAAGAGGTTTGGCAACTACTAATTTGGACACCTATTTTTCTTTGCTAACCCTTCCCAACAGCCAGAACATGCACGAAACCAAGGGTAAATTAGTCAATTTGACAGAAGAAGTTTTATCATTATCTCCATAGCCACTTCCCGATACTCAGCCTTTGATTTTCCCAATATTCTCGCCCCACCTAAGGACATTATTAGGGGCAAGACCAAACAAGTCTAATACCCTAGCTATGCTATGATCCACAATTTCATCTACACCTTTAGGACGTGTATAAAAAGCTGGGACTGGAGGAGCTATTACCACCCCCAAATCAGACAAAGTTTTAAGATTACCAAGGTGAACCGAATGAAGCGGGGTCTCCCTAACCATTAGTACCAAACGACGCCTCTCCTTTATGGCGACATCCGCAGACCTTGTTAGCAAATTACTAGTGATTCCTGAAGCCAACTCCCCTGCGGTTCGCATTGAACAAGGAGCGATAATCATACCTACGGTTTGGTAGGAGCCGCTTGCAGGGGCAGCGGCTATGTCATCTATTTTGTACCACTGGTCGGCCAACTGTCTAACCTCTGAAACCTTCATTACGGTTTCATGTGCCAAGGTAACCTCGGCTGATTGGCTCATAACTAAATGGGCTTCGACATCCAATGTTTTTAACACCTGCAACAGGCGAATGCCATATATGGCTCCCGATGCTCCCGTCATTCCTACTATCATGCGGTTAGTCATCGTGACTTCCCACTATTTTAGCTATTGTATCCGACGTGCTGTAGCCAGATTCCAGCTCGACCAGCAAGACTTTACCGCCAATTTCTTCCACGAAATCGCCACCCACCACATCCTTTCTTTTATAATCTGCTCCCTTAACCAGCAGGTCAGGAGCCAACTCCTGGATCAACAATTCAGGAGTATCCTCCTCAAATATCACAACTAAATCCACATCTGAAAGGGCAGCAAGAATTTTTGCCCTATCCGCTTCTGTTTGAGCCGGCCTTCCAGTTCCTTTTAAGCGCTGCACAGATGCATCGCTATTTAATCCCACAATCAAACGGTCACAAGATCCCCGTGCCCGATGGAGCAAAGCGAGGTGGCCTGGATGTAGAATATCGAAACAACCGTTAGCAAACCCCACACACTCGCCCTTTCTATGCCAAACATTTCTAATCTCCCTTGCGGTCTCCCGCGTGACCACCTTCACCTTTCCTGTCGCTACATGGCTGTGCACCGCCGCGTGATTAAGGTCTTCCAATGAAATAGCAGCTGTACCGAGCTTACCAACAACAAGTCCTGCCGCAATATTGGCAAGGTTCGCCGCCTCTATTGGGTCCAGTCCTACCGCAATTGCAGCCGCAAAAACTGCCACCACCGTGTCCCCAGCTCCAGATACGTCAAAGACCTCCTGCACTTGCACCGGAATATGACTAACATGATCCAAATCCACGAGCGACATACCTTCCTGGCTCCTTGTAACTAAGAATGAGTGGATCTCATGCTCAACAAGAAGATGTCTCGCAGCTCTGATTATGGACTGCTCATCATTTAGTGTTTTACCGGAAGCCAGGGCCAATTCTGCACTATTAGGGGTGACAAAATCTGCACCGGAATACCTTCCAAAATTTTGGCCCTTAGGATCCACAATTACTGGCTTACCGTGTTCCCTAGCTTTCTTGATCACACTCTGAATAACCGGATCAGATAGAACTCCCTTGCCATAATCAGATAGAACGACAGCGTCGCAGCCAATTACAGCATCCAGGGCGGCTAATTGGATATCAGCCTCAGTGGCTGGAGCAAGAGATGTATCTGTTTCCTGATCAGCCCTCAATAGTTGCTGACCATCAGCCATATAGCGCGTCTTAATAGTAGATGGCCGTCCCGACTCCCGCAGCAGATATGCTTCAACATTTTCCAACTGAGCCACTAAATCTGTCAATCGCTTACCCCCGGAATCCGTACCAATCGCACTGACGAAGGTGCAATGAGCACCCAAAGCGACAACATTACGCACTACATTGCCTGCTCCCCCCAGCATAATAGTCTCGGTATCCACATGGATGATTGGGATTGGACCCTCCGGTGAAATCCGCCCCACACTCCCATATAAAAAGCGATCCAACATTAGGTCTCCCACACACAAGACCTTAGCCTTAGCCAACTTGGCTATTCCAGCAGTTAAATTATTGAGATCAACCTTCATGGAAGTAAGGCGCCCAACTTGCCCTAGTTACTCTGCTGTTTCCGCATTGGCCGCAGCCGCTTTCAAAGTCCTCTTGTTGGATTTTGAAGCCTTTAAAACCTCTGCTTCCAATTCAATTTGCTTACATAATCCTAGCAAAACCGGGTCCTGGGCTTTAATATTTACTATATTCCAGTGGCTACGGCTACGCACAGCAGTTATCGTCGTCTTGGTAGTTCCCAATAACCGAGAAATCTGGGCGTCTTTAAGCTCTGGGTGATATTTTATAAGCCAAGAAATAGCATTAGGCCTATCTTGCCTCTTAGAAACCGGTGTGTAACGCGGAACTTTTCTCCGAGGGTTAGCTACTGCTTCCTTAGCCTTAAGCAGTTCCATCTTGGAGCTTTCATCGGCTTCACACCTAGTGATTTCATCCTTTGACAACTGGCCATTCGTTAGCGGGTCTTGTCCCATTATCCCCACTGCGACCTCACCATCAGCGATTCCCTGCACCTCTAACGGGTGCATATCACAAAAGTCTGCGATTTGCTGAAAAGTAAGCGTTGTGTTTTCTACCAGCCATACGGCGGTAGCCTTTGGCATTAAGGGCATTATTTTATCCTCACTTGCTTGGTTCAGAGCTGATCCAAAGCCCTACGACTAATTAAGGCCCAAAAAACTAATTTATGACACCTTAAATCGCAATCACCTACCGACAATAGCATATTCAAAAAGACATCAACACTTTCACAAAGATTAAAATCATAAAAATTGGCAAGGGCAAAGTTAGTCATTTCCTAGGTCTGCAACACGATCTTCCCAATATGTTCACTAGTTTCCATTAAAAAATGGGCCTTCGGAGCCTCAAAAAGAGGGAATTTCTTATATATTATGGGGTTTACTTTACCTGCTTCGACAAGTGGCCACACGTTTTGTTCTACCGCCCGTGCCACTGCCTCTTTCTCGACTAAAGTACGAGGTCGAAGAGTGGAGCCAGTAATAGTCAGCCATTTAAGCAACACCGGACTTAAATCTAATTTGACGTTAGAACCGCCTAGGAAAGCAATTAGGACAAGCCGACCGTTCTTCCTGAGAAGAGAAAGGTTTTGTTCAATATAGTCCCCACCAACCATATCCAAGATTACATCCAACCCTTCATCTTTCAAAAGTCTGGACATTTCTTGCTTATAATTCTCCTTCTTATAATTAATGGCGTGCTCAGCCCCAAGCTCCTCACAAACCCGACACTTATCTGAAGAGCCAGCTGTCGCAAAAACACGGGCACCAAAATGACTAGCCAATTGGATAGCCAACGTCCCAATGCCACTGCTACCTCCATGGATTAAAATACTCTCTCCACTAGCCAATTTTCCTCTTTCAAAAATGTTTGTCCAGACAGTGAAAACACATTCAGGTAAAGCTGCCGCTTCAGCCATAGTCAAACGGTGGGGCACTGCTAGACAGTGTCCGATATGCGCTAGACAATATTCAGCATACCCACCGCCCGAAACTAATGCACAAACAGACTGACCGAGCTTGTCAGGGCCTACCCCATTGCCGACCGCACATATCTCACCAGCTACTTCCAAGCCGGGAATATCGGAGGCTCCTGGTGGCGGTGGGTATAAACCCTTTCGTTGCATAATATCCGGCCGATTTATCCCTGCAGCTGAGACCCGGATCAGGACCTCACCAGCATTTGGGATTGGCAGCTCCCGTTCTGCTATGGTGAGTACATCTGGACCCCCAAACTTGGAGATCTCAACAACCTTCATGCTTTTTGGAAGGCCTTCAAGGTCATCTATAGGCATAATACCATCCCCTCCCTTGCAACCACAGCATTCCCCATAACATCGCACACCTGTTGCTCTATTAGATCCATGTCATCGTCATTATGTTCGGGATTATGATGAAACACGATGAATTTCTTTACACCAGCTTGCTTCGCAACTTTAACACCCTCCTCCCAGGTAGAGTGTCCCCAGCCGACTCTATTCTTATAATCATCTGGTGTGTATGTGGAATCGTAAATTAATATGTCCGCATTGTCAGCCAATCCCACTATATTCTCATCGATACGATCCGCAAAATGCTCCGTATCAGTTACATAACAAACAGATTTCCCCTGATAATTAATACGATAGCCTGTTGCCCCATTAGGATGATTAAGAGCTGCCGTTTGCACCTCAACACCATCAATTGGCGTCAAAGCATCACCCGCAATAAAGTCATGAAATGTTATTCCCGCCTTTAAGTCATCTAACTGTATTGGCCAAAGAGGATCCATCATCAAGCTATCGAAAACCTGCCGCACTGGACGACCCGAGGAAAGATGCCCTCCCCAGATGTTCAAACTAGTACTTGCCTTGAACAAGGGTTGGAAAAAAGGAAACCCGCAAACGTGATCCAAATGGGTGTGGGTCAAAAATAAATTTGCTTTCAACGCTTGTCCTTGTTTTAAACTCTCTGCTAGCCCTCTCAATCCGGTACCGGCATCCAATATTAATAAATCTTGGCCACATCGAACCTCTACGCATGATGTGTTTCCCCCATATCGGACCGTTTTAGGGCCTGGACATGCAATGCTTCCTCTCACCCCCCAAAATTTCAACCTGAGGCCACCCTCGGCACCCATTTAATTACTCCTGCGCATATTAAGCCCTACTAGAAAACTGATCCGAAACACCCAAAAATTCACCTGAAAAGCAGGACGTCAAGAGATGAGCGCTCTCAGACAAGGCCGTAGATAATTCTTGTGCAGCCTCCTGGCAAGCAAATACTAGCCTACTAGGACAAGTTGGGCAGTAACAGAACTGTAGCTTGACTAAAATATAATCTATTTAAAAGAAATTGACGCCAAAATCGTATTGCCTCCGAAGAACAGCACTATTTATAATATGATATAATTGGTTGCTGGGAGCTCGTACTGCTTTAGATTCCTGCTAGACAACTACTATCGAATGGACATTAGGCAATGGCTGTAGATTATGCCGACATTTTTATCGAGGAAATTCAAAAGCGAAAAAGCGTAATTTTTCCAGAACAAAAAGATATGTTTAACGACGTATTATACCGAGCCGTCCACAACTGTATCAAAATACTAAATAACAGTGATGCCTTATACCATGATACTGAACACACAGTATTAGTAACACTTTGCGGCCAAGATATCTTCGTTGGACGGAAGATCGTCAAAAACGACGTAAATATTGACGACTGGATACACTACAGTATCTCATTGCTCTTTCACGATATTGGCTATTCCAGAGGGATCTTGAAGGGCGACAACGACTCTAGGCAAGTGATAAATTTTAATGGGAAATCCATCCAAATACCCCCTAACGCAACTGATGCATTCCTTACCCCTTACCACGTTGAACGATCGCAAATTTTCCTAAATGAGGCTGAGTGGACAGGAGAGTTAGATATACAGTTGATTTGTGACTTCATCAAAAACACTGAATTCCCTATCCCTAAAGACAGAAGCCATGGGATAAACGACACTAAAAATAGAGAATTAACCAATCTGGTGTCCTCCGCCGATTTGATAGGCCAACTAGGTGACCCCGGATATTACCGTAAAATCCCTGCTTTATTTTATGAATTTGAGGAGACTGGCGCTAACAGCAAACTTGGCTACGACAGCCCTATGGACTTAAAAAAGTCATACCCTTCCTTTTTCTACAACTATGTTCAACCACACATCGCACAAGCCAGCGAATATTTATCCCTAACAGCTAATGGTAGACAGTGGAACTCAAACTTAAATTTTCATGTTTTCTTTGAAGAGCATAGGGCAATACTCTCCAGCCAAGGGTTGGAATTATTACATGTAATTAGTGAAAAGTTAAAAATAGAACAGGATTTTGAGGCTTCCCTGAAATTTATCCTGACCCGGATTTGTGCTTTCCAGAAGTGGCCGGTCGGCCATGCATATGTGAGACCAGAAAACATAGATGGTGAGGTTTGTATGAGACCCACTGGGGTTTGGCACCTAGAAAGCTCTTCCTCGGCCCTGGACACGTTTGTTTCGGTCACATCAAGAACCGTTTTCAAAAATGGCGAGGGGCTCCCTGGCAGAGTTTCTGTTTCCGGTCGAGCGGAGTGGGTGGAGGATGTGACTATAGATCCCAACTTTCCAAGAGCTAAGCTAGCGCAAGATATTGGTGTTAAGGGCGCTTTTGCCTTCCCAGTCTCGGATAAGCTTGGCGTTCGCTATGTCCTGGAATTTTTTAGCCTCAAGGTTGAAGAACCCGATATCCCTACTTTATCATTTATGTCACAACTCGGCTACGAAATGTCCAAGTATTTGTGAGCTAATAGGATGTTTAAATTTACCTCTGTAGAGACTGATATTTTTTTTGATTACCTCAGCACCCTCTGCGATAGCCACTTCCGAGATGATCCTCTCCTGGAGCATCAAGTAAAATCAATGGCAGCACTGGCGTTTTCGACTATGTCTAAAAGCGACAGCCTTCTCTTTTCCCTAGATTATACCATTAAGTGCGCTATCATTGCACTCGATGTCGTCCGTGGCCAAATCATACAAACTGGACAGGCTGACGCTCACAACATGCGACAAATTTTATGTGCCACTCTATTCTGCCGTGTTGGGATCCTAAGAGGGTTGTTTATAGAGGATAAAGATCCAAGCTTTTTAAAACCCAATCGTGAAATGATTACCCTGCCTTTTACCCAAACAGACTCTGCACTGTGGCAACATTGTGCAGATCGAAGTTGTATGTATGTCCGCACAAAACTTGCCGATATTTCCTATCTCTCGCTTGAACCTATTGCTGAGGCTATACAATGTGCCGATTTTACGGAAACAGCCCCTCCAGGAAACCCTGGTCACCTGAGCACCATAACGCGCGCCTGCCAAATAATTGGTTTAATGTCTAATCTGGACACCAATCGAGCTACTTTGAAAATGTTTTTATCTGCCAGAGAAGGTGGAGTTTTGGACCGATTTGGCCTGCAAACTTTGGATCAATTCCGGGATGGCTATCAAAAGTACTTCTGGGAATACCTGTTTACAGATATTACTGACGTGATTTCTATTCTTGAGGAAACCGATAGTGGATTTCAAAGAATGGTAGGCATATATCAACAAGTCTGAAGAATGACATAGAGTTCGTATGTTGGAGAATTTGGGTATGGGAGATATTCATTGAAAGGATTACTGTAGATATGGAAGAGGAAGAAGAGCTTGAAAAATCTGACAAGATGTTTACCCCCCCCGTGTTAGACCCTCTATCGACTGACTCCTTACAAGAGTACCTCGTAATCCTCCAAAAGGAAATGGACCGAGTAAATGAGGAAATTCAAAAAAAATCACTTCTCAAACTCAAAGCAGAATCTTTTTTTAGAAAGACTTGACCTTGGCAAAAAATGAAACCTTGAAGCTTGGCACGTTATCTCTTCACGCTGGACAACAACCAGATAGCGATTTTGGGTCACGAGCAGTACCGATTTATCAAAGCACCTCTTACGTATTTGGAAACGTTGACCACGCTGCCTCTCTCTTCAACCTTGAGAGGGCTGGTCATATCTATTCGCGGATAAGCAACCCCACCGTTTCTGTTTTAGAAGAAAGGTTGGCCGCGTTGGAAGAAGGGGTTGGCGCAATTTGTACAGCTAGCGGAATGGCTGCCTTACATTTGGCCATCAGCACTCTCATGGATTCAGGTAGTCACATAGTTGCCTCTAAAAATATTTATGGAGGTTGTTACAACCTATTCAAACATACTCTTCCCCGGTTTGGGATAGAAACTAGCTTTGTGGATGCCCGCGCTATTGACCAATTTGAAGCCTCGATACAACCCAATACCCGCTTGGTGTTTGGGGAAACTCTGGGAAATCCTGGTCTGGAAGTCTTAGATATTCCACGCCTAGCTAAAATCGCGCACTCGGCCGGCATCCCGTTAATGATCGACAACACTTTTGCTACCCCATACCTTAGCCAACCTCTCAAGCTTGGCGCAGATATTGTTATGCACTCAGTAACAAAATTTTTAGGTGGACATGGAGTGGCAATTGGCGGAGCTCTGATAGACAAGGGCTCCTTTGATTGGGGTGGTGGAGAAAAGTTTCCAAATATGACACAGCCCTACGAGGGATATCATGGGTTAAAATATCAGGATGAGTTTGGTCCAGGAGCTTTTTTAATGCGGGCTCGAACGGAAGGTCTACGCGATTTCGGCGCTTGTATGAGTCCCTCTAATGCATTCTACATAATATTGGGAGTAGAAGATGCGCATGTCAGGATGAAACAGCATGTAGCTAACACTAGAGAAATTGTTGAATTTTTGAACCAACACGATGCGGTTGAATGGGTAAGTTATCCTGAGCTTGCTGGACACCCAGATTTTGAATTAGCCAAGGCCCTGTTACCCAAAGGCTGCGGGGCAGTCCCTTCTTTTGGCATAAAAGGGGGCAGAGAAGCGGGGAAAAAATTTATCGAAAGGCTTAAAGTATTTTCCCACTTGGCAAACGTCGGTGACGCAAAATCGCTAGTCCTACACCCAGCTAGCACAACACACCAACAAATGTCAGACGCAGAGCTACAAGCTGCAGGAATTGGCACAGACCTAGTCCGCCTATCCATAGGCTTAGAAGATTCAGAGGATCTAAAGAACGACTTACAACAAGCCTTGAGAGCATCCCAAAAGAGTTGAGCAATGGATATTCATGTAAACGATAAACTAGTTAAGCTTGAAACTGGAGGGCGGGAGTTTGATCCCTCCAAACCAAACTTGGTTTTTGTCCACGGTGCGGGTATGGACCACACCGTATGGGCGCTACAGAGTCGTTATTTTGCTCACCATGGATTTTCTGTAATAGCCGCAAATCTTCCTGGACACGGGGGATCCCAAGGCCCTTGTTTATCATCCGTAGAAGAAATGGCTGACTGGCTCATCACTTTGATAGGATCACTGTCGTGCGGTCGGGTAGGCCTTGTTGGCCATAGTATGGGCGCCCTTGTTACCCTAGAAACCGCTGCAAAAAGGCCTGACTTAGTCTCGTTCCTAAGCTTAGTCGGTGTTTCTGTACCGATGCCAGTCAATGCAGACCTACTGGCCAAAACCAAAAATTCTATCCCAGAAGCTGTGGAATTGATTGTGAACTGGGCCTTCGGAAGGCGGGCACAAATTGGCGGGACAAGGACTCCGGGATTCTGGATGCTTGGAGGAGGCCGGCAACTCCTTATGAAAAGTAAAAATGGCCAGCTACATGCTGATTTCAAAGCGTGCAACGAGTATTTAAATGGCCTAAGTGCCGCAAAAAATATCAAGTGCCCCACCCTTATTGTAGCGGGCGCTGACGACAAAATGACCCCACCGGGCAGTATTAAAACTATAGCTGAAAATATAACCGGGTCAGACACTGCTGTTATTCCCAGTGCTGGCCACATGATGATGATAGAGACGCCGGATGAGTTGCTCCAAACTCTCTGGGATTTTGCCAGCTCAAATTCTACTGTTTGCTAATTATGCCTGAAGAAAAACCACGCACACGATCCGACTACTCCTACTTTGATACGGTAGATACCCGCTGGAATGATAATGATACCTATGGACACCTAAACAATGTTATCTACTACGAATTATTCGATACTGTAATTAACCGATATCTCATCAAGTTCGGCAACCTAGACATCAAAAATGGTGATATTGCTGGCATAATACCAGAAACCCATTGTAAATATAGAAAACCTGTCCGGTTTCCCGATAAGCTAGATGTTGGTTTGAAAGTAACTCGACTTGGAAAATCAAGCGTCACTTATGATAGTGCCCTCTTTAGACCAGAGGAATCCGATGCATCCGCTGAGTGCTACTTTGTTCACGTTTTCGTAAATCGGGCACAGCAGGGCCAACCTGTCCAAATTCCCGGCGATCTGAGAGCGGCCCTCGCCCAACTATCCACCAAGGGCCCCGACTCACTCTAGAGAGCCCTCAACGGGCTAGCCCGCAACGAAACCTTTGAATCTTTTATTAAACCTTGCCACCTGGCCTCCGGTATCAACAAGATGGGTCCCGCCACCTGTCCAAGCTGGATGGGTCAGAGGATCTACGTCCAATTTTAACGTGTCCCCTTCCTTTCCCCACGTTGACCGCGTCTTATACTCTGTACCGTCAGTCATGACGACGTTAATTTCGTGGTAATCGGGATGTACGTCTTTTTTCATAATACCTATCCTAGTATATGCTGGAGTGTATAACCGACCTAGGAACTCGGCTCAAGTGCCTAATGAGGAAAGTTTAAACACATTCTACTGCCAATCTGAGAGAAATTTATGTCCCAAAGACCACATGATTTATTCCCTCCGCTTAGACCAATAAGCAATAAATACGTAGACGTAGGAGATGGTCATACTCTCTATCTCGAAACGTTTGGAAATCCAAAAGGAATTCCGGCCATATTCCTACACGGCGGTCCGGGAAGCGGATGTAATCCCGACCAAGCCCGTCTCTTTAATCCAGACCACTACCATGCAATACTCCTCGATCAACGAGGTTCTGGGAGAAGCACCCCAAAACGCTCGCTGGAGAACAATACTACACAATGTCTCATCTCTGATATAGAGGTAGTACGAGAAACCTTATCAATAGAGAAGTGGGTCGTGGTTGGAGGATCCTGGGGTTCCACGCTAGGGCTTGCATATGCTCAGCAACATCCAGAGAGGGTCTATGGATTAGTTTTGCGAGCAATTTTTCTGGGAACCTCCGAAGAAACCGAATGGGCTTTTGGAGTCGGCCCCAGAACCTTCTATCCAGACCTTTGGGCCAAATTTATACAGTTAGTGCCAGAAGGCGAGAGGCACAACCCTATTCCGACTTTCGGCAAACGATTAGAAAACGCCGACCCTAAAATCCATATTCCCGCCTCTCAGAATTGGGGCCAATTTGAGCGAATACTTTCATCTCTTTTACCCACTTCCACTGACCTCCCTTCCGCCATGGCCAGTGGAGAAACCCAAAGCCTGGGAGGCACACCCAACACACCCTTCATAGAATGGCATTACATTAAGCATAATTGGTTTCTCGGCCCCAACCAACTCATAGAGGGCGCAGCCCGTCTTCAGGGAATTCCAGGGATCCTAATCCAGGGACGTTACGATATGCTATGTCCCCCAAAAACCGCCCATCGACTTGCTCAACATTGGACTGACGCCGAACTTCGGATCATACCCTACGCTGGCCATACCGCGACGGAACCCGAAATTAAAACAGCTTTAATAGAAGCTTTAAAAGACCTAAGAGCGCGAATACCTTCCCTGCCTTCCCACTCAGACAGCTAAAACTTTATGCGCAAACTTCCCTCTAAAGCGTTTGCATCCCCTCCAATACTATCCAGTTTCCTTGAACCTACAATTCCGCCACTTAAAGCACCGCCAATCTCAAATTTTAACCCGCCTCGAAGACCTAGACTTGCTCCGACACCAAGTTCCCAACCCTTTCGAAAAGCCGAAATCGGGGAACTATCTTTGTAAGAGAAGAGGCCACCTAAGAAAGGCTCAATGCGACCAAGCGCCAGACCTAACCGGGCATCGATGAGCTGTTTAGGCCCTTCCTCGTACCCTTCTGAAAACCAATTATGATTTTCGACTAACCCTCTACCCTTATCCACCAAGGGTTGACTGAAGTTAATTCGGCCGTGCAAATTCATACCCCTGACTTTATGATATGAGCTCAATCCCACCGATGAAAACCATCTCCATGGAGACTTACTCCCTGGCACTCCCGATTGATCTATTGACGAAATAGCAAGATCTCTATTCGATAACATGCCGTATCCGATCTTCATATTAAGCGACATAATATTACCTGCTATGAACTTCGCGTCTGGTCCAATTGATATGATTGTCGATCCTAACTCTGATAGGCCAACACTACCGCCTGTCGACCACTCATCGTTCCACAAAACATTGCCATCTCCCACAAAAACCTTCAGGGCCAAGTCCGTTTCCAGCCACTCGGCTCCCTGACCCAGTAGAAATTCTTCCTCGAAAATTGGCTGAAACTCCTCCGGGGCTGACGGGCTGTGTTGCCCCAAACCTTCCATAGAGAAGGCAAAACTGGACACAACCCAGCATAGTAAGGCGTTTCGAAGTACTACTAGCAATGTAAGTTCCTTTTGGCTCTGTCCGAATGGTACAGACAACAACGAGTATCAGGTTCAAAATACAATACTACATTTTAACTTCGCCCCAGTAATAATTGAAATTTCTTCACATTTAAAGAAAGGAATGGGCATTCCCTTACCAGAAGGAGTGGAATTATTTCAAAACTAATAAAATTTGTTAGATTTTTCTTATAAGTATCTATTATTTGTACATTATTTTGATACCACATTGCATAAATGAACAAGATTACTTGTAGCTCTTCCCAAGCATATTTGGCTGCAAACCTTTAATAAATACAATCTCACTTAGAAAAAGTGTTTAGCTGAAAACGTCGCCCCAGCTTCCCTTGGTGGCCGCCTTGCTATATTCGGTGGCACGATTCTCAAAAAAATTAACGTGCTCCACTCCGTTAATCATCTCTTCGACCCACGGAAGTGGGTTTTCTGTAATCTCAAAGCAAGGATCCAAACCAAGCTGCCTGAGCCGACCATCCGCTACGAACCGAATATATCTCTTAACATCGGCTCCCTCCAAACCCTCAACTCCCCCAAGTTCAAAGGCGCGATCAATAAAAGCATCTTCATGGGATACAACTTTCAAACATATTTCCTGGAGTTCCTGATCCAGGGAATTAGAACGTAATTCTGTATTTTCCGACATAAACGTGGAAAACAACCTTATCATAGAGTTGGTGTGCAAAGTTTCATCGCGCACTGACCAAGAAACAATCTGCCCCATCCCTTTCATTTTATTAAATCGAGGAAAATTGAGAAGGATAGCAAAACTTGCAAACAACTGAAGGCCTTCCGTAAATGCACCAAAAGTTGCTAACGTACAGGCGATTTCTCTCTTCGAATCGGATTTGAATGCTTGCAAAAAATCATACTTGTCTTTCATCTCCTTATACCGCAAGAATGCAGAGTACTCGATTTCTGGCATGCCAATTGTATCCAGAAGATGAGAATATGCCGCGATATGCACAGTTTCCATATTAGAAAAGGCCGCCAGCATCATCTGTATTTCAGTTGGCCGAAAAACTCTTGAGTAGTGCCTCATATAGCAATTATTTACCTCGACATCCGACTGGGTAAAAAATCGAAAAATTTGGGTTAGGAGGTTTCTTTCTTGGGGGGTCAAGATCCGATGCCAATCCTTGACATCGTCTGCTAGCGGCACTTCCTCAGGCAACCAGTGTATCTGCTGCTGTTTTAACCATGCGTCGTAGGCCCAGGGATACTTAAAGGGTTTGTATACCGGATCTGCATCAAGAAGACTCATCTGGAGGAACTACCTATCATTGACAAGCGAGACATTCATCATAATCTACAGCACTACCAGAGGGCTCAGCATCCAAGGAGGACGAAGTGACGCCCGTTTCCCCCAGGGTGGCAATGGTATCTGCTCGTTGAAGAGACTTTGATCTACAATAATAAAGGCTTTTTACTCCCTTCTTCCAGGCACTGAAGTGGATTCCATGTAGATCTCGCTTATGAATATCTGCTGGCAAAAAAAGGTTCAGAGATTGAGACTGACAGATGAATCTTGTTCTGTCTGCTGCTAATTCAATTAACCACCTCTGATCAATTTCAAATGCTGTCTTAAAGACATTCTTCTCATCACTGGTCAGAAAATCCAAATGCTGCACAGATCCTTCATTGGCGATAATCGATGACCAAGTTGCGTCATTATCCTTGCCTTTTTCCGCAAAAATTTCTGACAGATACTTATTTCGCACATTGAAAGAACCACTCAGAGTTTTGTGTAAGTAGCTATTTGCAGCAACTGGCTCGATTCCAGGTGAGGCACCACCACAGATTATTGAAATGGAAGCAGTTGGAGCGACGGCTAACTTGTTTGAAAACCTCTCAGCTATCCCAAAATCTGCTGCATCAGGGCAAGGCCCCAATTCAACGGCTATCTCTCGGGAGGCCTTATCCGCCTCAGTTTTTATATGCTTAAAAATCCGGAAGTTTAATGATTTAGCTACCGCTGACTCCATTGGCACGCGTTTTTGTTGAAGATAAGAGTGAAAACCCATTACACCCAAACCAACACTTCGCTCCCTCATTGCCGCGTACCGAGCTCGTGACATACTATCTGGAGCCTTCTCAATAAAGTCCTGAAGAACATTATCCAAGAAACGCATAATATCTTTGATGAACTGCGGTTCATTGCACCATTCCTCAAAGTACTCCAAATTTAGTGAGGATAGACAACAAACTGCTGTACGTTCTGAGCCAAGCCGGTCCATTCCCGTGGGCAAGGTAATTTCACTACACAAATTTGACATTTTTACGCTTAGGCCTGCTAATTTCTGATGCTCAGGCAACGCCCTATTTACATGATCAATGAAAAGGAGATAGGGCTCCCCCGTTTCTATGCGGGCAGTCAAAATCCTCACCCACAGGTCTCGAGCAGATACTTTTCGCACAACCGCCTTATCTTTTGGACTAATCAGTGCCCAATCTTCGCCGTCTTCCACGGCCCGCATGAAGGAGTCAGGGATTACAACCGCATTATGAAGATTAAGGGCTTTTCTATTGGGATCACCTCCAGTTGGGCGCCGGAGCTCAATGAACTCCTCAATTTCAGGGTGGGAAACCGGCAAGTAAATTGCTGCACTCCCTCTTCTAAGCGACCCCTGGCTAATCGCCAAGGTCAGAGAATCCATGACCCGTATAAAAGGAATCACGCCGGATGTCTTGCCATTACCCCCCACGGTTTCGCCGATTGAACGAAGATTACCCCAGTAGCTTCCTATGCCCCCACCTCGCGCAGCAAGCCAAACATTCTCGGTCCATAAGTCTACTATTCCTTCTAGACTATCTGATGACTCATTTAAAAAGCATGATATCGGAAGACCTCTGTTGGTACCGCCATTACTGAGGACAGGGGTGGAAGGCATAAACCAGTGTTGGCTAATATACTCGTACAAACGTTGGGCGTGAGCCGTATCGTGGGCAAAATAACTAGATACGCGAGCGAACAATTCCTGATAACTCTCCTGAGGCATCAAATACCGGTCATCCAATACTGCCTTGCCAAATCCTGTGAGCAACGCATCCCTTTCAGGATTAGTCTCGACCTGCCCGCCCCGTTCAAGCTGGACTACGTTAAGCATGTCACCACCCTTGCACTCAATATCTATCCACAGTGTGTGGATAATCGTTTGTGGATAAAGCCCTCTATATTGTAGAGGATTTTCCTATTGCCACTAAAATTCGAATTACTACTAAACAAAATACGCTAATCCAGTGCAAGCTACTTTGCCGCAGTAGTGACTATTAAAATCCACTTTAGGTCCTTCCTAAGAACTAGACTCTTTACTCTCAACTACCAAAAACCCCTGCGCAACATAGCCCGTAGATATTTGGTTCCCAACCACAGGCTATTAGTGATCCAACCCAAAAAAAACGATTATCACCTCGTAAAACTTAACACATGGCTCTGAGTGTAGTCCGCCATTCACCTTGGGCGAATCACCTTTAATCCAAACGCCCCAGGTGACCAAACAAAGGCACTGTTCGTCGGACCACTCCCATTCATCGACCTTAGATAATGTAGGGATTACCGATCCCAGAAGGGGCCGCGTTTCAAAACCAGCGATTAGGTAACCTCCCTCCGGAGGGTACAGAAACAACCTTCTAATATTTTTGGCCTAATTAAGTTTCATTATTCCGACAACATCCTTAGGTGGACAGCAAAACTCTTAAATGATATGTTATAACATAACTTTATTACCCAGATACCACCCCACCCTGCGACATCGTCATTTACGCTAGGCCCAAGAACAGATGCTCAAAGATGACCCGAAAAGACATAACGCCTCGTGAAGACCCCCGCCTGCCGGTGACCGTACTCTCTGGTTTTCTCGGCGCGGGAAAGACAACCCTTCTCAACCGGGTACTTAACAATCGTGACGGTCGACGGGTGGCGGTAATAGTCAACGACATGTCCGAAGTGAACATTGACGCCGATCTGGTGCGAGCCGAAACCGAACTTAGCCGCACCGATGAAACATTGGTTGAGATGTCAAACGGCTGCATCTGCTGCACTTTGCGTGACGACCTGCTCGCAGAGGTACGCCGGCTCGCCGAAGAAAAGCGTTTTGACTACCTGTTGATCGAGTCAACCGGCATTTCTGAGCCTTTACCCGTTGCAGCGACCTTTGATTTTAGAGATGAGACGGGCGAAAGCTTGTCAGATGTCGCACGCCTTGACACCATGGTCACCGTCGTCGACGCAGTAAACCTGCTTAACGACTATTCTAGCCACGATTTCTTGCGTGATAGAGGTGAAACTATGGGGGCAGAGGATGATAGAACCCTTGTCCACCTTCTGACGGACCAGATAGAATTCGCCGACGTGGTTATCCTCAATAAGATCTCCGATGCCGGGTCACAGCAGGTGGACGCTGCGCGAAAAATAATCCGAAGTCTCAACGGGGATGCTCAAATTATTGAAACAGATCATTCCAATGTTCTTGAAGATTCAATCCTAGATACAGGCGCGTTTGATTTCGAAAAGGCGCATGAGCACGCAATGTGGGCCAAGGAATTATACGGATTTTCTGATCATCTGCCCGAGACAGAGGAGTACGGCGTTAGTAGCTTTACCTATCGTGCCCGGCGTCCATTTCATCCAGACCGCATTTACGCTACGTTAAACGGAGATCTGCCCGGTGTGATCCGGGCCAAGGGACACTTCTGGATCGCTAGCCGACCCAACTGGGTCGCAGAATTCTCTCTCGCTGGCGCGCTTTCCAGCGTTGATCCGCTTGGGACATGGTGGGCCGCAGCGCCGAAGGAACGTTGGCCCGAGGATGAAAACATGCTTAGTAGCATACGAGAAAATTGGCGGGAGCCGTGGGGTGATCGTCGTCAAGAAATCGTCTTCATTGGCAATGGGATCAATTGGCCGGAAATAAAAGGGCGTCTCGATGCCTGCCTCCTTCCGGAATCTCAAGCCAATAGTATTACAACCCTCCCTGACTTGCCTGACCCATTTCCTACATGGCGGCGTACGGAGATGGCCGAGTGATTCTCGCTAAAGAAAGTGTTAGTTCCTTGAGAACCCCGCCAACCTCGGGGGAAGAACGTTCCCGTGAAACTAATAAGCTACCAAAAGGCATTTGTACTGTCGGCCAACGAGCTGAACTCTCTGCCATTACTGCTCCCACAACTGAACTCGTGATTTGGGAACGTTCGTTTCCTCGCCAATTTCAGGTTTGGCTAGACCAATTGGATTCATCGTCGTTTCAAAACCTGCGTGTTCTTATCCAACCCGATCACCTTCCACGCGCCATCAAACCACATCTGGATGAATGTGATATAGGCGCCGGAGATATGCGTGATTTTCTTATAAAAGATATTGGGGAACTTATATCGGTATTTGCAGGTATTACCAACAGTAGACTCGTGGATGTTCGTCTAGATGTCATCAGTCACGATGCCTGCTGGAAATTTCATCGCGACTGGGTAGAGAGGCGACTGTTAACAACTTATCGAGGCCCAACCACCGAATGGGTCCACCCCCAATACGCCGCGCGGGCTATGAGCGAACAGAAACGCTTCACGGGACCAGTCGAGCAACTCCAAGAGAATAGCGTGGCAATATTCAAGGGAAGCTGCGCCACTTCAGGCAAGGGGATCGTGCATCGCTCGCCACCCATCGAGGGCTCTGGCTTTAAGCGTTTGTTGCTCTGCCTTAACCAGCAGTCAGACGTATCTCCAGAGGCATGGTCGGCACATCTTTAATTAAGCAACATACATCTCATAAACCAGGCCCCTGAAAGGCGAGTAGCCTAAAGGAGGTAATCAAACAGTGCAAAGCAGCCAAATCGTCACCGCGTTCTTTTAAATCTTGACTACTTTAGTTTATGTTAAAGCATTACTTTTCAAAGTTAATTCCAACTGGAGAAGCAACACAATGAAGGTTGCCTACATTTTTTCTACCAATATGGCCTCAACATTTAAACTTGCTACTATGATCCTTCCACAGCTTGAAGCTGGTAACCACGGCGCCGAAGTGGTCGGAATGTTTTTCTTTGATGATAATCTTTACTGCCTGCGGAAAGGTGATCCAATCGGGGAGCGCCTAGCCAAGGTGGCTGCGGCTAACAACATACTGTTGATGGGATGCGATCAATGCGCTTTGCGCCGCAATCTCGCGGAAGGCGATTTTACCCAATGCGGCAGTGGGGAGGTAACCCCAAAAGACCTCGTGGATGGTGTTCATGTGGGCTGTTTTCCTCAATTATATGAAGCATTGGCGCCAGCTGCCCCGGACCAAGTCATAACTCTTTAGTCGCAGGCTCCATTGAGAGTTCGGTTGCCGGTCACATTATAGAAATAGGGTGGGGGGAAGGATTTGAACCTCCACCCTTCAGAAGCGGAGGTCCAGTTGATCAAGCTACTTAAAAACATTGGGAATATATGAGAAATCTTATTGCAACAACTGGGCTGAACCACCTGGTGGATATCGGACTAACGAAGCTTGTTCAAAAGCATAGGCAAGATTAATAATAAAAAGATCGTCCCAGGCCTTACCAATAAAAGATAAACCAACAGGTAAGCCTGTAATATAGCCCATGGGCAGTGTTACGCTTGGATAACCAGACACGGCTGCGAGGCAAGAACTACCCCCAAGTCTGTTGTCTCCATTTATTAAATCGATCGCCCACGGTGTAGAACTGGTGGGAGCCACCAAAGCGGAGCACGAATAATCTGACAACGCTTTGTCTATGCCTTCTCGTCTACTAAGGCGCTGACATTCTCCAAGGGCTTTCTTATATTTCAAATCATCGAGCCCATGAGTCGCCTCAGCTGCTAATAACTGCTCTTGTTGAAAATATGGCATTACCTCAAGCCGATTTTGCTCATTAAAATGTATTAATTCAGATAAAGACCTAACTCTAGTCTGGTCTGGTAGGCCAGACAAATAAGCGTTCAGGGCAACTTTGAACTCTGTTCTCAACACCACAATTTCATGTTCCCTAATAGTCTGCTGATCAGGAAGAGCAATACCATCTATAACTTCGGCACCAGCAGACTGAATTACTGCAAGAGCATCCTCGAAGACTTTATCAACAGATTCTTGAAAACGTGCAAAATTCCTAACCACGCCAATTCGTTGTCCTTGAAGTGCCTTCGGGTTTAATGAGCCTGAAAAATTATGGTGAAAATTCTTGGCTAGCACCTTCGTCGATCTGTCTTCAATATCATCCCCCATTAGTGCAGCTAAAATAGTCGAAGCGTCGGCAACATTTTTAGCCATTGGGCCAGCAGTATCTTGATTATAAGAGATGGGAATAATTCCCGTCCGACTAATAAGCCCCACTGTTGGCTTTATACCTACAAGTGAGTTCATCGCTGCAGGCTCAACAATAGATCCATCAGTCTCTGTACCTATTGCACCAGCGCAAAAACTCCGAGCCACGGCAACAGCAGACCCAGAACTCGACCCACCGGGAGTGCGATCTACAGCATAGGAATTTCGAACTTGGCCCCCACGACTAGACCAGCCACTACAAGACCTTGTGGATCTAAAATTAGCCCACTCACTTAAATTACTTTTGCCCAAAATAATAGCACCTTTTGCTCGTAGTTGAGACACTAAGTGCGCATCTCTTTGAGCTCGCGATCCGTCCAAGGCTAAAGAGCCAGCAGATGTCATCATTTCGTCCGCTGTATCGATATTATCTTTGATGACTAAGGGGATTCCATGTAAAACGCTGCGAACATGTCCCCTGCCTCTTTCCTCGTCCATTCTTTTAGCGATGTCTTCTGCTTGAGGGTTTGGAAAGGCTATAGAATTAAAATCTCCATCCTCCGACGAAATCTTTTCTGAAAAAAATTTGACTAGATCACTGGATGTCAAAATTCCTTGATCCAAGCCGTGAGCTAGATCCTTTATCGATAAAAACTCTATTTCATCTGATTTCTTCGTGGTCATTTTAGCCCGTCTAATCAGGTGTGAATACGTTCACCCCATCGGAGCTCGATACTGTTCCTTTAGCACCCAAGTAATCCTCAGCGGTCATATCCGCCAAAAGAGTTGGGTCACCCAGGGTATTTGCGATGAAACGAGAATTATCTGGCAGCCTGCCAAATAAAATACCAAAAGAAGGACCTTTACGGTCATGCATAATTGTATAGGTTTCGATCGTAGCCTTTCCATAAGCCACCTCCGTGACACGCGGCCCTCTGGCCGCATCAATTTCTGCTTGATATATTTTTGGATCTTTGGGCTTAAACGGCTTATTAGGAGGTTCAGTGGAGTAAATTCCAGCGGATTGCTTGGTTATATAATTCCCATTGGCCGTAACAAGTCCCCTACTCCCTGGTTTTTCCCTGACCGTATCCATCATTTCGGCAATAGAGTGTGTAACGTAATTATTCCCGGGTCCCCCGAAATATGGCAAGCCCCCCGTAACAGTTAAACCTCTTGGGTCATCTGGATTAATCCCCATTTCATCGCACGCTATTTGGACAGCAGATGGAAAACAACTATATAAATCGAGCGCGTCTACGTCACCCAGAGAACATTCAGCCATTTCAAGCGCCTCTCTTGCCACTTTAGACATAGCCGGGGAGGAGTGGAAGTTTATACGATCACTCAGATACCAATGGTCATAGGCATCCGCACAACCATGCAAATAAACCCATTTTTTCTCCGGAATACCAAGTTCCCGGGCCTTCTTCGCAGAGGTTAAAATTATGGCTGCGGCCTGATCAATAAAGGCATTTGAATTCATTAATTTTGTATATGGAAAACCAATATAAGGATTATTGGGATTCACAGAGGAAATTTGCTCAGCTGTAAAGCCCTGGCGACGATCGGCCAGAGGATTACCTTCTGCAACTTTTGCAAACCTTGAAAACAGCTTACCCATCTCAAGGCCATGCTGTTCAATTGTCCTTCCTCTATTACCGCGGATTGCATTTTCAATCATGGGGTAAGCAAATATCGCACCAGCCATTTTATGCCGATCTTCCATATCGGACCAGCCTCTAGTTTCTATGCCCCAAGTGTCACAACTACCTCCCGGATCTTCACTCCAGTCTAATTCAAGACCTGCACGCTCGGCTCCCTTTTGAGTTGCCAACGACTCCCCACCAGCAATTACTGCCGCCTCTAGTTCACCCCTGGTTATCATCTCAAACATTCTATTCACACACCATTGAGGCATGTTTCCGCCAGGATGAGTGTATACTAAACGTTGAACGTTTTCTGCTTTGATACGATTAGCTAAAGATTTTGGTGGGTTTGAATAGGTACCAAAAGGACAAGTAAATCGCCAACTCGTATCAGAGAAAGAGCGTACCACAACAATCGTATCTAGCGCCTTTAGTAAAGTTCGACCTGCCCCACTATCATCTGCTGCTTTGTAAACTGCGGAAGCTGTGAGATCTATGGGAGGCAGCCCACGAGAAGGATCAGGCTCCCTTTGCGTAATTTGGCCACTGCCAACTAAGACTGGCACTCTACTCTCATCCATTTGCCTCTTCCCTCTACATCAAAGTCCGCCACACTTAATTAAATTATATCTTTTGCTAAAGCTAATCGTACCCTATCTTTTTCTCAGTTTCCTTATACCTTCTTCCAAACAGCACACATTCCCAAGTGTCACAGCTCGTGATACGGCTTTGAGCTTCCAAAATCTGATGAACAACTCTTGCTATAAGATTTAAGAATAGACAATTGCAAAATCAAGCAAGCCTGGATCAGGACCTATAGTAAGGAACGAGCGCCTAAAAACCCAACCACTGTGTCGTATTTCTGGTTCAAAAAAAGAAGTTTTTTATAGCCCTACAATATGTCAGCCTAGGACGGCTATCTCACTCAACTTGGATTTTTAATACTAGGAAATTGTCTCAAATTCACCATAAGTGAAGCTACACACACGTTCCCCTCTGTGATTTTAGATACCCTAACATATTGTAATAAAATAGTAGAAACTAAAGAGTACCTGTTGAATAACACATTAGCCTAAATTCATGAACTAATAAGGGGCCCAAAAGGTCTAATATCTGGTCAATGCCCAAACAAAATAAATCACCTTCCCAAACACTCATCAACTTACTTGACCAAACAAGTAAGATAAATCCAAGTGCGACAGCGCTTCTTCATAACAAGGAACGTATTTCATACGGAACCTTACAGAAGCGAGTATATAATTTGGCTTCTCAGCTCGAAAAATTGGGCATCAAAAAAGAAGACCGGATAGGAATATGGCTGCCTAATATCCCAGAGTGGATTGAGGTGTTTTTTGCGTCTGCGCACCTAGGAGCAATAGCTGTCTCCATTAACACAAGGTTTGGCACTACAGAAGTAGCTGACATACTAAATCGCTCTGGCTGCAAGGCTCTATTTATTTTTTCTAACCCGGGCGATGACAAATATTTATCCAAACTTAGCCAGATAGACGAGCATTTCCTAATCGCACTAGAAACAGTCATTACCATCGGCAAGCCCTCTGGGGAAGGAAAAGGCCTCGAAAAAATTCAACTCATTCCCTATGCAAAACTAACTCAAAGTAGCTCCCCATTATCGTTATTGACAACTATTACTCCTTCCTCAAAGTGTATAATGTTCACCACATCTGGCACAACGAGTTTACCCAAATTGGTTGTACATAATCAGAATGGTATCGCCTCTCATGCCAAGGATATCGCAAAAACACTTAAATTAGACATTCCTTCTGCTGTGATTCTGCAGGCTATTCCATTTTGTGGAGTGTTTGGCTTTTCCCAGGCAATGGCCGCCATCTCTTCTGGGGCTTCCATTCTTTGCCTTCCGTCATTCGATGCAACTAGCACGATAGATTTGATAAAAGAACACAATGTCACCCACCTCAATGGAAGCGATGAAATGTTTGATCGATTACTCCATGAAAGCACTAACATAACTGATTTTACTTCGGTTGCTTTCTGCGGCTACGCAAATTTTACTCCTTCTCTGGCGGATATTGTCCAAACATCTGAAGAATTTGGATTAGCCCTAGTGGGACTTTATGGCACAAGCGAATTACTTGCTTTTCTTGCGATCCAAAGACCAGAGCTGCCCGCTTCTCAACGTCGGCGAATGGGTGGTTTTCCTGTCGGCGAGAGCACCAAAGTTAGGGTTAGGGATCCAGAAACTGGGGAAACTCTTCCAAAGGGAGAAGTTGGCGAACTTGAGTTTAAATCTGTCAGTCAAATGGAAGGTTACTATCAGAACCCCAATGCAACAGCACGGGCAGTTACCAAGGATGGCTTTTTTAAGAGTGGTGACTTAGGAAAAATTTGCGATGATGGAAGTTTTGAATTCTTATCTCGCATGGGCGACGTACTTAGGCTCGGTGGATTTCTCGTAAATCCAGAGGAAATCGAAAGCTTCATCCAAAAACACCCGAAAGTCATAGGCTGCCAGGTAGTGGGAATAAATGGGCCTAAAAGGCCAACCTGCGCAGCCTTCATAACGACGGAAAAAGGAACCTATGTCAGCACGCAGGAAATCAGAGAATTCTGTCAGACTAGCCTCGCGAAGTATAAAGTGCCTGCCTATGTATTTTTGATCAGCAAGTTTCCTACTACTTCTGGTCCTAATGGAACTAAGATTCAACGGACAGTTCTAAGAGACTTGGCGCAGGAAAAAATAGTTTCTACTTCCTCCAGCACCTAGCCCGTGACTGCCTCAGACTTGTCACCAGCCTGAGCCGCAAAAATCGAGGTATAGCCACCTGACCAGTCTGGTGGTATGGGGCAAGGCCGTGGATCATGATGAGCCCATTTAACAGATTTCCCTCTCACAATAGCCCGATAGTTTTTAGATGCAGCCGGGCTCGGCGTATACGCAAAGGCATCTGCGGATGCGTATGCATTTATCAGCAAGGGTCTCCCATCGGCCCGCTTGCTGGGCGGAGACCCGTGAACGGTTCTGGAATTATGAATGGTTATTGAACCTGCTGGAGCACTTAAGTATACCGCTCGCGAAGTATCAAGGCCCACAACATCTTCATCCCGCAATCCTCCTGTCCATTTCCCTTCTTCGTCATATAACTCATACAACGGTCCATCATGGGATCCCGGAATAATTCCAACTGGCCCATCATCAGGGCCCGTATCTTCTAAATAGCAACCAATAGCCAAAGGACTATAATTAGTATGAGGATAAAATTGGATATCCTGGTGCCACTGCACTGTGTCACCGCCCTCATGCCATTTAAAATTTAATTTTGAATGATGAAAAAAAACGTTAGGACCTACCAAATCTGCTGCGACATCGGCTATCACTCCATTACTAAAGGACCAATATGTCTCATGTTGTGCGTCTGGTTCCTTAATTCTTCGGAGGCGGGGCAATTCCCTAGAATGGCCTGGGGCTATATCAAACACATCATTGCTTTCCTCACTCCCACGGCTCTTCTCTATAAACTCCGAAGTTACATTACGCAGTTGCCCAAGAAGGTCTTTCCCTATTAGCCCCTCCACACAAATATATCCATTCTCAAAATAAAACTCTCTTTGAGCCTGGTTCAAAACTCGAGCAGGTTCCAACAAAATTTCATCTGGGGTCATCTATAATTCTCCACAGCGCAAGACCGATTCCCTGTGAGTATAGCTAATGAACCAAAAAATGGAACTACACACCGATATTAGCAAGAAAAAGTTCAAGCTATTACGATTGATCTGAGGGTCTGCTGATCAGTTTATCCCCAACTCTCCTAGCAGTTTTTCTCTCACGTATGGCTATATATATGGCACTTCCAAAAATTATGGCACTCCCAACCCAGGTAAAAACATCAGGAAACTCATTAAAAAAGAAAAAACCAAAAAGTACTGCCCAAATCATCTTAAGAAAATCGAACGGCATTACCACATTGGTATCCCCTGCCTTCAAAGCCTCTACCAATAGCCATTGCCCAAGGGTACCAATGACGCCCATAAGTGCCATCAGGCAAAGCTGCTCAAAACTAGGTGACACCCAAACAGCAGCCGCTGCTAGGCCCGAAACCGGCACCTGAAAAATAATCATGTAGGCAATGATGGTGATGCTGGAATCAGTCCGACCTAGGACCTTAATCATAATCAATGCGCATGCCCATAGGGCTGCCGCGCTTAAGGCGAGAATCTGTCCCTGACTAATTTCCACCAAACCAGGTCGAAGAATTACTAGAGCTCCAAAAAACGCTACAAAAATTGCTGTCCAACGCCTAGCGCCAACTGTTTCTCCTAGAAAGACAATTGCCAAAACAGTTGCAAAAATTGGAGCAGTGAAGGAAAGAGCGGTGACATCAGCCAAAGGAGTTATGGTCACCGCATAAAAAAACATCAGCATCCCCGCGCCATTAACTATCCCACGAACAGAATGCAACCCCAACCGTTCAGTTTTTAATGGCGCAAAACCAGACCGAAACAGCCACGGAAGTATAACTATCGCTCCGAATAAATTTCTGAAAAAAGCTAGCTCAAAGGCATGCAACTCATCTGACATATATCGAATAAGAGCATGCATCATGGAGAAAAATATTGTGCCAACCACCATAAATAAAACCGCTTTGGTGTTCCCCTCAAGAGCACCAAAAAAAACCTTAGTTTTGCTTCTCATTTTCCATTTTCAACAATGTGCCGCAGTGCTAGAAGGAGCCCGACTGTTAAAATGTTAGCGTACACTTTGTTTATTTATTTGATTAGATAAACTAGAATGCCTTACACCCTACATAAAGTAACGTCGAGGCGGCATATGATTTTTACTGGTTTGAATCACTTAGCTTTTATAACCTCCGACATGGAAAAAACAATCCGATTTTACAGAGACCTTTTGGAAATGGATTTAATTTTCGGGGTTGGGCATCCTGGATTCCGACATTATTTTTTTAAGTGTGGCGAGGGCTCCGTGGCATTTTTTGAATATGATGAAGCCAAGCCCATGAAATACGAAAAATTTCATGGATCCCCCACCACTGAGCCAATAGGATTTGACCATGTTTCCTTTACCGTTGAATCTCGTGAAGCTCTTTTTGGTCTGAGGGATAAATTACTGGCAGCAAAAATCGAAGTATCTGAGGCAATCGATCACGGAACCTTGTGGTCGATTTATTTTTTTGACCCTTGTAATAACCTCCCCCTTGAAGCTTCCTGGAATTACTTGGAAATTATAGAAGCACCAGCGATAGTTGAGAGCAAGCCGCTAAAAGTAGCCTTAGAAGGCTCAAAACCACAACCAGGGCAATGGCCAAATGTATCAGCACCCACCAAACCTAACGAGATGGTCGCTAAACCAGGAAATGGCTTTGACATGCGGGACGAGTTTCTAAAGCGTCGGCTAGCAAAGAAAACTTGAATCAGTGAAGTCTGCAATTTAAATTTTCTACATCGAAAAGATATAAATCATGACTTCGAATATTTTTGCTCCACCAATTCTTCAATTTCGTGTCTTAGGATTTTCCCAGTTGTACTTCGAGGAAAGTCCCCTAGGGAACAAAATACTACCTGCTTGGGCTGTTTAAAACCTGCTAAGTTTGGACGACAAATCTTAAAAACCTGCTCTTCGGTCATAGGCAATGCAGCACAAGCAATTACCGCGACCGGCACTTCCCCCCATAGGGGGTCGGCACGTTTTACCACTACTGCCTCAATAATCCGCTCATCACTCAGCAAAACCCGTTCGATTTCCGCCGGATAAATATTTTCACCCCCGGACTTAATCAAATATTTTGCCCTATCCACAAAATCGAACGTACCATTCTCGTTACGCCGGAACATATCTCCCATATGAAACCAACCGTTTCTAAAATCTCTAAGATTAGTTTCTTCAGCGTTCCAGTAACCACTAAATAATGTGGGGCCCCGCACAGCCATTTCACCTGGAATACCAACTTCTGCTTCCTCGTCGTTTTCATCAACAAGTTTAACCACGCAAAGCGAGTTTTGAGTCTTTGATAGGGATAAAGAGTCAGCATCAAACTTCAACATACTCCCTGAACAAGGTGGGATCCCTGTTTCTGTCGAACCGAAACTATTTAGAAAGGGACTGGAAAGAAGTTGTGATATTTTCTGCACCTGACTAGGAGGCAATAAATCAGCCATCGCACCAATCATTAGAATACCCCGTGGGATAATGGATTCATTCTCAATATGCGTGATCAACCTATCAACAACCCCGGGCATAAGGACTAACCAACCCAACCGTTCTGTCGCGATGACTTCTCCCAAACGGAGCGTATCAAAACCATCTACAATAATAACGCGCCCACCAATTAACGGCATACCAATAGATAAATCCGTGGAAGCCATGTGAAACATAGGTGCCCAGGCAACAAAAGTATCGTCCCTCGTCATCCCATAATCTACACAGAAAACATTGACTCTGGCGATGAAGGCCCGATGACTTATTACCGCACCCTTTGGCAAGCCCGTCGTTCCACTGGTATAGAGGATGACCAACGGATCTTCAGGATCGACCTGGACTTCCGGCTCTTTTGGCAACCCCTGGCTCACAAATCTCTCAAAAGTTTCTCCTAAAACTATTTTTAAATCACTCCCCGCACCTGGGAAATTTGCGTTTTCTTCATATTTAGGAGACACAAAAATAATTTTAGGTTCAGTGAGTTTTATACAATGACCCAACTCAATATTTCGCAACCGCCAATTAAGTGCACATACTATTGCCCCAATTTTGGAGGCCGCAAAATAAATCTCAACATACTCAAGGCGATTTTCTGACAATACAGCAAGCCGATCTCCCCTCTCCACACCGCACTCAACAAGAGCGTTGGCAAGCCTATTAACTCTCTCATTTAAAACCGCAAAGGACCGGCAAAGGTCATTAAATTCTACCGCTATCTCTTCTGGCCTGATCCGAGCCTGTTGAGCGAGAAGGCTCCCCACTGTAGCCTGACCGGAATGTTTGATTTCCCACATTTTTCTCTACTTCAGCCCCGAGCAAGCCATCTGCAACTTCGTCGCCTTAACTGAATAACCATATTATTACCGACGTTGAAGCCGATGATATGCTATAATTGTGCCAATTACTATTTCATCATAGAAGGTAAAAGCGCATGCCTATCGTTAATCGTATCTCCGCATATCATGATGATATGAAGGACTGGCGTCATGACATACATCAACATCCGGAATTAGCTTATGAGGAAAAGCGAACTGCTGGTCAAGTAGTGAAGCTCTTGAAATCATTCGGTATTACCGAAATTGCGGAAGGCATAGGTGGCACTGGAGTTGTCGCGGTTATAAAAAATGGTGATGGCCCAAGAATAGCTCTTCGGGCCGACATGGACGCTCTCCCCATAAGTGAAGAAACAGGAGCTGACTATAGCTCTGTCCATCAAGGGGTCATGCATGCCTGTGGGCATGACGGACATACGGTAATGCTATTAGGTGCGGCAAGATACCTCGCGGAGACAAAAAATTTTCGAGGAACAATAGTCCTTATATTCCAACCTGCCGAGGAAGGGTTTGCTGGTGCAAGAGCCATGATGAAGGATGGTTTGTTCGAAAAATTTCCTGTCGATTCAGTTTACGGAGTGCATAATTGGCCGGGCGCACCAAGTGGAGAAATTCTAATTTCACCGGGACCTATAATGGCGGCAGCGGATACATTTTTGGTTACGGTAACAGGTCAAGGAGGACATGGTGCCATGCCCCACAAAGCAGTCGATCCTGTGGTCGCAAGCTCCTTGATGATAAGTGGGCTGCAAAGCCTAGTGTCGCGATCCGCGGACCCTAAGGAAACTCTTGTTATTTCCGTGACTAAAATCAACGGTGGGGATGCATTTAATGTAATTCCAGACTCTGTTGTTTTTGGCGGCACGGTCCGATATTTTGACACTGATTTGGGGGCAAGTAATAAAAAACGAATGCACCAAATGTTGGATGGAATAGCATCTGCCCATAATGTCAAAGTCGACTTTTCTTATGATGAAGTCTATCCCCCAACAGTTAATCATGAGGAAGAGGCTGATTTTGCTCGCGAAGTAGCAATTAAAGTAACCGGTCAAGAATCAGTCGAAGCACAACACTCCATGGGATCAGAGGATTTTTCATTTTATCTTCAAGAGCTACCTGGCGCATACGCCTGGATTGGTAATGGCCTTATAGGAGAAAGTGCACACCTGCATAACCCTCATTATAATTTCAATGATGATATTCTTCCGGTTGGTGCTAGTTTTTTTGTTAGACTAGCGGAGGCTGCCCTTCCAAACGTCGAGAAGTAAGTATCATGATAAAACTTGCAGCCAATCTCTCTCTACTGTTTTCCGAAGATCCATTCATGGATCGTTTTGCAAAAGCAGCAGCATTTGGTTTTAAAGGTGTGGAGATTTTGTCCCCATATCAATGGCCTGCGGAAGACATAGCAGATGCGCTGAAAGAACACTCTCTTACTCAGGTTCTAATAAATTCGGCTGCTGGAAACACCAAAAATGGAGAACGGGGCAGAGCTGCGGTCCCTGGCATGGAAACAGCCTTTTGGGATGATATACAACAGGCAATCGAATACGCCAATATTCTGAATTGCAGCCAAATTCATGTGATGGCAGGTGTACTCAAATCTCCTGAGGACTGGGATACGGCGAGATTAGCCTTTGTGAGTAACTTGGAGAGAGCGGCCCCTATAGCCGCCAAACACGGAATTAATTTATTAATTGAGCCGATTAACGACAAGAGAGATATTCCAGGGTACTTTCTTACCAAAATTCCCGTTGCCCGAGATATTATCACTGAATTGTCTCACGATAATATACGGCTTCAATTTGATTTCTATCATGCCCAGGTCATGCAAGGAGATCTTACAACACTAGTATTAGAAAATATTGATATCACTTCACACTTTCAGATCTCAAACCTGCCTGGGCGTTGTGAACCAAGCCAGGGTGAAATTAATTACCCACACCTCTTTCAACTTCTTGAGTCCTTAGACTATAACAATTGGGTGGGTTGTGAGTATCGCCCAAGTAAGGACACTGCAGAGACATTGGAGTGGGCGGGAGCCTATGGCATTAACAACCCCACTACGTCTTAGCATTACCCTTAGTAACATTCTTAGTTAAAGCTGCACTAAGAAATTCATCAATCTCACCATCCAGAACTGCACTGGTATTACTCGTCTCAAAACCAGTCCGTAAATCCTTCACAAGTTGATAGGGCTGAAGAACATAGGAACGAATCTGATGACCCCATCCTATCTCTTTTTTATCTGCCTCTTGTTCCGCCATATCTGCCTCTCGTTTTTGTAACTCCATTTCGTATAGTCTCGACTTAAGCATGCGCATAGCCGTAGCACGGTTCTTGTGCTGAGATCTCTGATTTTGGCACTGCACCACTATACCGGTAGGCTCATGAGTAAGGCGCACAGCGGAATCAGTTTTATTTACGTGCTGCCCTCCAGCTCCCGAAGCCCGATATGTGTCTACCCGTAAATCTTTATCCTCAATTTCTATATTTATGGCATCGTCGACTAGTGGATAGACCCAGACACTCGCAAAGCTTGTGTGCCTGCGTGAATTCGAATCAAAAGGCGAAATTCGGACCAACCGGTGAACACCGCTTTCAGTTTTTAGCCAGCCATATGCATTCGTTCCAGATATTTTAATTACACCTGTTTTAATACCCGCTTCCTCCCCAGGCCCCTGCTCCACCAGATCTGTCTGAAATTCGTGGTCCTCAGCCCAACGTAAATATAGGCGCTGCAGCATAGCTGCCCAGTCTTGGCTTTCCGTCCCTCCCGCTCCAGCGTGTATCTCGACGAAACAATCGTTGCCATCGGCTTCTCCCGATAACATTGTTTCAAGTTCCAAAACCCTGGCCGTCGCCGCTAGTTCCGCTAAACCTTTTTCAGCGTCAGCCAAGACCTCACTATCATCTTCAGCGACAGCCAATTCAATTAGTTCTAGATAGTCAGCAAGAGACTGATCCAACTCATCATATTGTTTAATCGCATCTTCAAGTTGAGTGCGCTCCCGCATAACTTTTCTTGCCGTCTCTTGGTCACTCCAAAAATCAGGCCGTTCAATCTGCTTGTTTAGGTCTTCTAGGCGCTCCGTCGCTGAGTCCGGGTCAAAGATGCCCCCTTAGCAATACCATTGACTGGCGAAGCTCTGTTAGAGTTACCTCCGTCTCTGTCCGCATTATTGATTGTCTCCTCTTTATACGAGCGTAAAAACAACTTATTACTGATTAAACCATTAGCTGACTTCTAGATAAGCTTACACAACAAGCTGAACTTAGTATAATCCGCTGTCGTCACCCAGTGGTATTTCTTCGATCCTCTCTAAATTTCCATCGTCCCTTCGATAAATTATAGGAGCGCCGACAGGCTCATTACCCGGCTTAAAAGCCTCCAATATAGTTCTTTTACTACGTGGCCCAGGCAAAGTTCCAGTATTGGCATCGATACGGACCATACGGATCCCATTCGGAATCCTAAACGGGACAGCAGGTTTTCCTTGCATCGCTCCCTCCATAAATTGCTTAAAAACTGGAGCCGCAACATTAGAACCAGTTTGTCTAGGGCCTAAGCTTCTAGGTTGATCAAATCCGATATACACTCCTACCGCTAGATCAGGGGAAAATCCAATAAACCAAGCATCATGACTGTCGTTGGTAGTACCGGTCTTTCCGCCCAAAGGGCGTCCAAGTTTTCCAACCTTGCGCGCCGTTCCCCGTTCCACAACCCCTTTTAACATCCATGTCAATTGGAATGCGGAAGCAGAATCAGTAATCCGTTCACGGATATCATTTAACTGCGGCACCGCATCAGGGGATGCATTGGGAAAACCGCACAACCTACATTTCCTAGTGTCTCTTCTTTCTATAGTGACACCTTTCCTATTTTGAATTCTTTCAATAAAAGCAGGCTCGATTCTCCGACCCCCATTAACCAACATGGCGTAAGCTGACGTCAACCTCAGCAAGGTCGTTTCGCCTGAACCCAAGGCCGTCGAAAGATGCGGCTCAAATTTCCCTAATCCAAACCGGGCCGCAGCATCTAACACACTCCTCATACCAATTGTATTTGCCAATCGGACTGTCATCAAATTTTTTGATTTTTCTATACCTACCCGCATAGTTGCTGGACCACCAAATTCCCGCCCATAATTCTCTGGTTTCCACATGCCTAATTCAGGACCCTGATCAACTACAAATGGGGCATCAAGGATTAGGCTTGATGGAGTGTACCCCCTTTCTATCGCAGCTATATAAACAAACGGTTTAAATGCAGATCCGGGCTGACGTCGGGCCTGAGTTACCCTATTAAATTGGCTTTCCTCAAAACTCCATCCACCTATCATTGCCAGAACCCTTCCCGTATGAGGATCTATAGCAACCAGTGCGCCTTCAACCTCCGGCAACTGACATAAATCGAAATTTTTGAGACCTTCCATATCTATTTGCGGATCGCTTTGGGAGGCACTCACCAACACCACATCCCCCAACGACAAGACATCCCTGGCATCCTCTACAGCTGGCCCTAAACGCTGTCCTTCCCGTGCCTGCCTTGCCCACACCAAATTAGATAATGGTATTTTACCCCGTGTACTATCTGGAAATCCAATTGTTACCTCTAGTGCCTGAACATCAAGAACCACCGATAGCAGCCACGGACCCAATCCTAGCGGTTTATCAAGTTTCCTCAAATTCATTGCCCAATCAGCACTTATATCTAGCTGTCCTAGAGGTCCACGCCAGCCAAACTTGCGATCATAGTTGATTAGACCATCTCGTAAGGCACGAACTCCGACACGTTGAAGTACTGGATCCAAGGTAGTTCGAACCGACAAGCCTCCCGTATACAGGGCATCCGTCCCGTATTTTGAGTTGATTTCCCTTCTCACCTCCTCGGCAAAGAATGGAGCATTTACTACCTCTGCCTGATTTCTGGGCACTAACTCTATGGGGGCGCCACCTGCTCGCTTTAGTTCCTCCTCTTCTATGTATTCATCTTCTAGCATTCGGCCCAAAACATAATCACGCCTACCTAATGCAGCGGCCATATTACGACTAGGATGGTAACTATTTGGAGCCTTGGGGAGACCGGCTAGAAAGGCTATTTCCGCCAAATCAAGCTCGGCCAAAGACTTATCAAAATAGTTCAGCGCAGCAGCGCCAACCCCATAAGACCTTTGGCCTAAAAATATCTCGTTCAGATATAATTCCAGAATTCTATCCTTCGATAAGGCGCGTTCTATTCTTATAGCAAGCATGGCCTCACGAACTTTTCGGTCGAGCGAAACTTCGTTAGTAAGGAGAAAATTTTTTGCTACCTGTTGAGTAATTGTGGAAGCCCCGATAAGTCTCCTCCCCGAGCTAAAATTTATAATATTCTGAATTACCGCACGCCCAACACCAACAAAATCTACTCCTTGATGAGCATAAAAATTTTTATCCTCAGCAGCCACAAAGGCCTGAACAAGCAATTCTGGGATTGTTTCGATTGGGACGAATACACGCTGTTCTCGAGCATATTCAGCGAGAAGACGTCCATCGCCCGCATGGAGGCGTGTTAAGGTGGGAGGTTCGTAGTCAGCCAGTTGAGAGTATTCTGGCAATCCTCTGCTAAAATGGTGCAACGTAAAGAATAAAAGGCCTATCCCCCCCAATATCAATAGTAGAGCGCCTACGGCGCTAACAGCAAACAACCAACGCAGCACCCTGAAGCGACGAGGCCCACCTCCGTTATAATTTCGTGATAAATTCATACAAATTGCCTAGCCTACACATCGTCAGGCCCATTTTAAGAGTAATTATGGCTGAGTTATGGCGATCTTGCACCCAGACTCTAATAAGACTATTTAGTTTTTGCCCTCTTTTATGTAGCATTTTGGGATGGAACAAATGATTATCAGCGGGGCACGCTCCCTAAGTTCAAGTCAGTTTCAAAGGCGTGTTTTGTGCACAGCGCAAGGCTTATCTCAGCTTGGTATTGGAGATGGAGATAGTTTTGCGCTCATGCTCCGAAATGACTTCCCGTTTCTTGAAGCAACGTTTGCTGCTAGTCTCATCGGAGCTTACTCCGTCCCAATAAACTGGCACTATAAAGAACGAGAAACCACTTATATTATTGAAAATTCTGAGGCCAAAGCTCTCGTCATTCACACCGATCTTTTGCCGAATCTGCGAAGGGATATTCTTCAAAATCTAAAGATTTTCGTTGTGACCCCACCCCAGGAAATACAATTGGCCTACCCCGCATCAGATAGGGATTTTCAGCTTTCTAAAAATACTTTGTACTGGGATTCATGGAGAGAGGCCCAAACAGAGTGGTCTGAAACTCCCCTCCCCGCCCGTGGAAGCATGCTTTACACATCGGGCACAACCGGAGATCCGAAAGGGGTAAGAAGATTCCCGGCATCTCCCGAACTCCAATCGTCCATGATGGAAAGATTAGCGCTGGGCTTTGCACTGCGGAAAGGTATAAGAGCTCTAATGACTGGACCAATGTACCACAGTGCTCCAAACGCTTATGCACGTGCTGTCATTCTACTGGGCGGTAGCCTGATTTTGATGCCACGATTCGATGCTGAGCAATGTTTACAATTGGTAGAACGTTACCAAATAACGCATATGCACATGGTTCCCACCATGTTTGTCCGGCTACTCCAACTAACCAATGAGCAAAAACAAAAGTATGACCTATCTAGTCTTGAAAGTGTGGTCCACGGGGCTGCACCCTGCCCACCACAAGTAAAGCTGGATATGATTAATTGGTGGGGACCAATAATCCATGAGTACTATGGCTCAACAGAAGCTAGCTTAATTACCGTAGTAAACAGTCAGGAGTGGCTCGAGAAAAAAGGGACGGTGGGCAAGCCATTGCCTGGAACGGAAGTGCACATTCTAAATGAAAACGGCGATAATTTGGAAGCAGGAGAGATTGGAGATATCTATGTAAATATGCCTTTCAGTCCGGGTTTTACTTATCACAAAGATAGCGCCAAACGTGCAAACATTGAGATCCGTGGACTAATTACCAATGGAGACCGCGGACGGCTTACAGAGGAGGGATACCTGTACCTGGCCGACCGGAAAGCCGACATGGTGATTTCCGGGGGTGTGAATATCTACCCCGCGGAGATTGAATCGCTATTGATCACTATGCCAGGCCTTAGAGATTGTGCCGTGTTTGGAATTCCAGACCCAGAGTTTGGCGAGCAATTAGTTGCAGCAATTGAGCTTATGCCCGGTATCAAGATACAGGAGGCCGAGGTTCGCAGCTTCGTGTCTAATCATTTAGCGGGCTTTAAGGTGCCAAAAATCGTTAAATTTTACGGTAAACTTCCACGCGAGGATTCGGGAAAGATCTTCAAACGTTTGCTTCGTGAGAATTTTGCATTACATTAATATCCTATTAAATTCTGCACTCTGGGAGGTTTTGGGGAAATATGACCCTCACGGAAAAACAAATTATATCTTTTGACCAAGATGGCTATTTGATCCTTAGAAATCTTTTTTCACAAAAAGAAATCACTGTGCTTCAGACAGAGGCAGCACGAATCGCAAAGTTGGACACTGAGGGGATTATTAAGGAGAACAAAACTAGTACCCCAAAAATAATGTTGCGGATGCACGATCCTGAGTCACCCACGACCTCGCCAGCCTATGTAATGGCAGCACGCCTACCGCGAGTATTAGGTGCGGCTCAACAAGTATTACGGACAAGAGATTTGTATCTTCATCACAGCAAAATTAATATTAAAGGCGCAATTGAAGGAAGCGTATGGCCCTGGCACCAAGATTTTGGTCAGTGGAAACTCGATGGGATTTTAGAGCCAAATCTTGTCACCTTTATGATCATGCTAGACGAAGCTACAGAGTTGGGAGGGTGCTTGCACTTTCAACCTGGCAGCCACCGTCTAGGAAGGATTGACCCACAATGGGACCAAAGTACCGCTTACAACTTCTACTCCACCCCAACTGAAGATATAAAACGCGCTTTGAAACAAGGAAGAAAACCTGTAGCTATAACAGGTTGCCCAGGAGACGCTGTATTATTTCACTGCAACTTATTACATTCGTCCGGACAAAACTTATCGGCCGAAGACAGGCGCCAGGTGTATTTTTGCTATAATCCCACTAACAATAGGCCGCGGGAAGTCGACAACCCTCGCCCTGAATATGCTCGCTCCACAAACTGGGAACCTGTACAATTGGAAGAAAATGCGTCCTTGTTAGGGAGCAAAATTTAAAAATTTGTATTCTTCGATAGCTACTTAGATTGGTGAGCCCAGGGACCCACATATCCGGCGGACCAATCTGGCGGCACCTGACAGGACCTAGGATCATGGTGGGCCCAACGAGCACGCTCCCCCCTTACTATGGTGCCATCGTAGATACTTGGTATAGGGTTTGCCGAGTAAGGAAAAGCATCAGCCGCCGAGTAAACATTCAAAAGGAGCGGCCTTGACGAGCTGGAGTAATTTACATCGGAGCCATGGATAGTCCGACAATTCAAGAGAAAAACTGTGCCAGCAGGCCCTATCATATAATCTTTTAATGCTTCAGTTACCCAGCCTAACTTTTCTTTTGCTATACGAATTACAAAATTTCCCCGATTATCATATAAGTCATACAGTGGCCCAACATGACTCCTTTTAACAACAGTTAAGGGCCCCTGAGACATATTAACATCCTCGAGTAACACCCCAACCGTAACAGGGCTATAATTAGTATGCGGCCAAGCTTGGATATCTTGGTGCCATTCAAATCTCTGGCCCCCGTTTGCCCATTTGTAATTTAGTTTGGAGTGAAAAAAACGAACATTGGGCCCAACGACATCTGCCACCAAGTCTGGGATAACAGACTCTGACGCAAATTCCCAAAATATTTTATCGTGAGATACTGGACTAACTACCCTTCTTAATTTTGGATGTTCATAACAATGGCCGTTCTCCAAAACAAACATCTCATTATTTCGCGAAACCGGTCGACTTTTCTCAATAAATCTCATGCTTGCGGATCTCAGCCTTGTCAACCAAGCTGTGTCCAAAAAGCCCTCTAACTTAAGATAACCACGATGGAAATACTCTTCTCTCTGAGAAGAGGTAAGCACCTTGCTCTCGCTTTCTAAAACTTCTTTAAGTTGCATTTTAAGCCAATCCAAAAAACTTAATAATAGCCGCTAGTTTCTCACATTCTCTGATGTACGGACATCTTTCTAAAAAATATAAGAGCTGTTAATGCGAACTTATTCCTCATCTTCAGCCAACACATTTCTGCTAATCTTATATGTACCTGTCAGCCACTTTCCCAAGTCTACTTGGGCACATCTCCTGCTGCAAAAAGGCGCCCGCTGTAATAATACGTTCCGTCCACAACTTGGACACTCTCCATGCCTACTTCCAGGACCTAGTTTCTCATCTTCCTCTTTATGACTCAACCTGACACAATCCTAAAATCCGTGTACCCAACATCGCCATCTACCATTAAATCTATCCTCACAGCTCTATTTTTCTCGATCTCATCAATAATTTCTAAACCATAATTTTTCATAAAATCTATGGTTCTATCATTACTAACAACCGAGAACTTGGTCCCTTGGGAAAAGAAAATTTCCCTCTCCAATGCCACAAAAATGTTATCAATGACAGCACGAATATTTTGCACTGTCCCATCGCCGTCACAATTCGGACAAACCTCTCTCATCACGCTAGAGTGAGCCCATCCCCGTCGATATCTCGTAAGTTCGACAACGCCAAATTCGGAAAAACCAGATATCCTCACAGGAAATTTATCTTCATTAAAACCCATTCTTAGGGCATTAAGTATTCTTTTTTTATCCTTTTCATGTCTCATACTGACAAAATCAACCACGATTAGGCCACCTATATTTCGTAGGCGAATTTGCCGCCCTAAAATTGAAGCCGCCTCCAAATTTGTTTGGAAAGCAATCCCGGAGCGCCTGCCCTTACTGTTATTATCTCCCGTATCCACATCCACTGTAGTCATTGATCGGGTTTCCTCAAAATAAAGACGACCCCCAGAAGGCAACCTGACCGCAGAAGTGCTGACCTCCTCCAACTGTTCTTCCAAACTATTCTCTACCATCATGGCGCGCTCGCCAGTTGGAGCTTCAACCAATCCCACTGCCTCGGGATAATAGGTCTTACAGTATCTTTTCACCTCATCAAGCTTGTTTCTATCACTCACCATTATGGATACAACTTCTGCATTCAAATGGTCCCTTAAAAACCTTTCGGCCGCCGTGGGTGCGGGCCGGAGCACTCCTTCTGATTCTGCCAAACTCTTTAGCTCTCTAATATCAGCCCAAGTTTGTCGTAACTTTCTAATCTCATGGGCAATTTCATCACTACCCTGTCCTCTAGCAGCGGTCCTTACTGAAATACTTTCATCCCCTTTTCTGTTCTGACTCGCCACCAGATTGAGACGAGCCCGTTCATCGCTCCCAGTTATTCGACGAGAGATACTAATAGTCCCAGAATATGGGCTGAATACAGCGTATCTGCCGACTAATGAGATTACACTGCTGACCCTAGGCCCCTTCCCATCCCGTTCATCGCTCTTTACCTGAACAAGAATTCTTGAACCCTCCGTAAGAATATCCTTATCATGGATCTGACCACCTTTATTTTTTCGTTCTGTCTCCCCTTCTAGATTTAAAAATGCATCCTTTTGCATTCCACAATCTATAAAAGCAGCGTCGATACCAGGGATTACTTTAGTTATCTTACCTAAGTAAACACCCTCAACCAAAGAAGATGCGTTTTTAGGTTCAATAGACAATAGTTCTAGATAGCCATCCCTAGTAAGAGAAATACGGGTGGTTAAGACAGAATCAAATACGTAAATTTCTTGTCCCATGGTTGTCCATCCCTAGGATTTCTAGTCTGAGGTTGGATAACCCACACCGGAAAGCATAGTATAAGTCTCATATAGCGGTAGCCCAACCACATTCGTGTAGGATCCAACAATGGATATGATGAAAGCTGACGCCTTACCCTGTATGGCATACCCTCCAGCTTTACCTTCCCACTCACCACTATCAAGATAGTTTGAAATTTCCAGAGTTGTTAACTTCTTAAATTTAACTCTTGTTTGAATACAACGTTGCCGATTTGACCGACCGTAACGAATATATATAGAGGTATACACACGATGGTTCCGGCCAGATAACATGGTTAAGAACGCCTCCGCTTCAGCCGCATCTTTGGGTTTACCCACTACTCTTCTGCCCAGAGCAACCGTTGTATCAGCAGCCACTATTACTGCTTCCTTATGGTCTCGAAAAATTTTTTCCCCCTTTAAAAAAGCCAATCGCGTAACCAACTCTCTGGGACTTTCTCCAATGAGTCTGGCTTCATTGACATCCGCGGGAATAACTAGATCAGGCGCACAACCTATTTGATTAAGCAACTGGTACCTTCTATCAGATGCCGACGCTAGAATTAACTCTTTCGAACTCACAGATAGGCTACCAATTTCATAAATACTCTTTCACCGACCACTCTATTACTTATGTCGAAACACTATTCGACCCTTTGTAAGATCGTAGGGCGTCATTTCCACGGTAACCTTATCACCAGCTAAAACACGTATACGGTTTTTACGCATCCGCCCAGAAGTGTGGGCAAGTATTTCGTGCTCATTCTCTAGTTTCACCCTAAACATTGCATTAGGCAGCAACTCTGTGACCTGCCCCTGAAACTCCAACGCGTCTTCTTTAGCCATTAAATCTCCTATTACTCATATCATCAGTGTCTAAATTTGGCCTCTACTCCATGACCATTTACAAACCAATCTACACTCTCAATGTTTGTAACAAATAACTTCTGTATCATCCACACCGATACAAATCCTTTAAATTATCGCGCTTATAAACACGTATTACTATACCGGATCCCCCTATTTCCCTAATTGCGCAGTTGCATGACACATATTAAGGTGAACAAACGCCTCGCTGTCGTAAAGTCAATCCTTACTTTACTACTCAAAGCATCTAACAACATTTGCGACCCCTCATCATGAAGCCCCTTCCGCCCCACGTCTAATGCCTCTATCTGACTAGGTCGCGCATATTTTATTGCGTTATGGTAACTCTCGCATACCGTAAAATAATCCTTCACCAGTCTTCTCAATCCCGACATCGGAAGCACTATTCGCTCCTGAACAGTAGTATCCGCATTATTGTTAATAAGGAAGAGCAACCTATTTTCCTCTATCCCCAGTATTAATTTATAAGGACCGGGAATCTTGGCAACAGGCTGGAAGTAATTTTCTTCCAAAAGGTCATAAATCGCGACCTTCCGTTCCCTATCAACTTCCGGATTCCACCGAACAACACTACGTTCATCAAGAGAAACTTCAACAATACGGTAGGACTTTATACTCAAATCATCGAATTTTATATTTTTCAAAGCTCTTATCGAAAATCAGTTAGTAGAATAATTCTAAGCGCAAGGGCATCGGTAAAACCATCTCGATCATTCATCCGCCAGTCTTATGGCTAAAGACTTGGCGTGGGCCTCTAATCCCTCTCGTTTAGCCAGTGTAATACCGTATTCAGCTACAGCCCGAAGACTCGAAGCATCACACTCGATCAAATTTGTGCTCTTGCAAAAATCCACCACTGATAAACCAGAAGAATAACGAGCACTCCTTGCTGTGGGCAAGACGTGGTTTGGACCAGCGACGTAGTCTCCAACTGCCTCAGGGGTATAACGCCCAATAAATATAGCACCAGCGTTTTTGATCCTTTTTAGAAGTGGGTCTGGATTTTCTAAGGCCACTTCGACGTGCTCTGGCGCCAATCTATTTATCAGAATGGCCGAATCTAAGAGATCATCCACCACTATGGTAATTCCATTTTTCTCCCAACTTTCACGCGCTATGTCCGCCCGTCCTAATCGCGTTAGATGATCCAATATGTTTTGTTCCACGGCTCGTGCAAAAGAAAGATCATCAGTTATCAAAGTGCATACAGCATCTTTATCGTGTTCCGCTTGCGATAATAGGTCAATAGCAATCCAGCTTGGATCCGCCTCCCTATCTGCAACTATTAGTATTTCGCTTGGTCCCGCAATCGCGTCTATGCCAACTATACCAAAAACTTGCCGTTTCGCCTCCGCAACAAACGCGTTACCCGGCCCAACAATCTTATCAACGGGGCAAATAGTTTCAGTACCGTACGCCAGGCCAGCTATCGCTTGTGCCCCACCCACTTTATAAATTTCTTCCACCCCAACAATCTTTGCCGCAGCAAGAAGATACGGGCTTAGAGTTCCACCGGGACAGGGAACGACCATTGCTAATCTCTCAACTCCTGCCAACCGCGCTGGTATTGCGTTCATAAGCAAAGAACTAGGATAGACAGCCTGCCCGCCAGGGACATACAGGCCTACGGATTGAATGGGTGTCCAGCGGGTGGCAAGCTTCAACCCTGCTTGGTCCGTAAATGACAACTCTCTAGGAATTTGTCGTTTATGAAAATCCTCTATACGACCTGCTGCGAATTCTAGTGCTGCAATATCTTCCCGCTCGCACGATGCAAAGGCTATTTCAATTTCTTTGCTTGATACCCTTAAGAAAAAGGC
>CACETT010000002.1 GCA_902562525.1 uncultured Alphaproteobacteria bacterium | reverse complement strand
AATTTCGGCAGCTATTCGCTATCCATTTTTAACATTCAAGGTTATTGGGGCCATACATTGGAATGCCTTATTGCTCTGGTTAAAACGAGTTCCCCTTTTCCATTATCCTAGCACTGAGAATTAGCCATGCAAAATATCCTATGGGCCGGAATGACCCGAAAGAAAAACACTTGCAACCGCGCCACCTCCAGTCATGCACTATCCAAGGCCCAAGAGTTGAATCTCCTTGGGGCACTGACCATAGAAATTTCGGGAAGTAATGAGGTTACTATAGGTAACGGCGCAGAAGGTCCACGCGCCATACTTTCGCTGCCTGACGAGGACACCCTTCAGCAACTTCTCACCGGTGGAAGTCTCGCCTTTGCCGAGGCCTATTTGCAGTCCAAATGGAATAGCCCCAATCTAACCGACCTCCTAGAGTGGTGTGGTTACAACCAACAAGCACTTGCCCCCTTCATCAAAAAACGTATGTTCCCCCGGCTGATGGCCAGGGCCAGGCATTTGACACGACCCAACTCACTCCGCGGTAGTCGCATTAACATAGCGGCCCACTACGACTTGGGAAATACGTTTTACTCCCACTGGCTTGACCCCACCATGTCCTACTCGGCCGGCCATTTTGAATGTCCTAACTCAACTCTTGAAGAAGCTCAGTTCTCAAAATTTGACTACATAATTGACTCACTAGGTTTGAAGGAAGGGCATCACTTGCTAGACATCGGTGGGGGATGGGGAGGCTTCGCCTGTTACGCCGCCACCCGGATAGGGTGCAGAGTAACGGTGACTACTATCTCAAAAAACCAATATGATTATATAATACGGAAAGTGGCTCAGCAAAAACTAGGCGGCCTAGTTCGAGTGCTCTATTCTGATTACCGACGTCTTTCTGGCAGCTTTGACCGCATTTCCTCGATTGAAATGTTAGAGGCAGTGGGCGAGCGATATTGGCCTCAGTTTGCAAATACAATACACAATCTTTTGACGCCAAATGGCAGGGTATTTATTCAAACTATTGTCATCAACGATATCGCATTCCCAAGCTACCGCAAAAACGTTGATTTCATTCAGAAATATGTTTTCCCTGGTGGAATGTTGCCGTCGGAGGAAATGCTTCACCATATTTTTCCAAAAGCTGAATGGCTTCAGTCACCCTTACAGCATTCCAACGCAAACTACCCAAATACGTTGAAGCAATGGTCTGCTAATTTTGAAAAAGCTTGGCCCAAGATACAACCGCTAGGTTTCGACAATCGATTCTTTCGATTGTGGAAATATTATTTGGCCTACTGTGAAGCAGGGTTCCGGAGCGGGAGACTTAATCTTTCTCAACACATTTTTGAAAGGTTCTCAAATGGCCGTTAAGAAGCCAGAATTAGGTATTAAACCAGGCAACGGCACGGACCTTCGACTCGAAGAGTTTTTCAGTGGTCAATGTCAGGCCTGGGGCATGTTTCAGTCCCGAAGTGGGAAAATTAAAAATTATTTTAAGGTTCTTACCTCAGGAAAATGGGATGGAGAAAAATTAATCCTCGAGGAGAGGGTGCTCTATCCCGACCAGTCTACCGACAAACGAAAGTGGACAATCTATAAAAGTAGTTCAAATACCTATAGGGGTTACACTGAGGGACTCAGAGGGGAAGCTGCAGGAATGGTAACAGGCTCACACTTTCATTGGAAATACACCCTCTCCTGGAAATATAAGAACCGCCAATGGACAACTTCATTCGATGATCAAATGTGGCTTCACGACGACAAAACTTTAATCAACCGGGCTGTGATAAAAAAATATGGGATAATCCTGGGACAGGCGTGGCTATTTTTCTCTCGAGAACCTACGCTCACTTAAATTAATGACGGTCTAACCAGACCCAGGCCTCACTATTCTTCGCACCAAAGGAAAGTAAGCGAAATAAGGCAATATTCTTAGCAATTTCATCAGAATAAATAATCGAAATGGGAAGGTTATCTCAAAACGGTTTCCATTTAACCCGGCCATTATTTTCGCCGCCGCGACCTCTGGCTCAATCAAGAATGGCATGGGGAAAGTATTTTTAGCAGTCATAGGTGTTTTAACAAACCCGGGGGTAATGGCTTGAACTTTTACTCCTTTGGCACGGCAGTCTTCCCGCAGAGACTCCGCTAAGGCCAAAGTGGCTGCACGGCTGGCACAATAACCAGCAGAATTAGGAAGGCCTCTATAGCCTGCCAAAGACGACATCACTGCAAGCTGGCCCCGTTCCTGCTCCATCATAGAGTTCAAAACCACACCTAGTGTGTTAATAGTGCCCAGTACGTTGGTTTCAAACATTATTTTTGCCGCCTCAGGATCAAACATTCTAGCCCCGCGAACCTCGTATACCCCCGCGTTTAATATGGCTAGCGATACAGGGCCATGGGCTGCTTCTATAACCGCAAAGTTTTCACGAACTGTTTTAATCTCTCTAACATCCATAGGATAAGGATGAAATGTTTTCCCCAAGTCGCTTCTCAAGGCCTCAAGTTTCTTGTTATTTCGTGCCGATCCGGCAACCTCCCATCCATCCCTAACCAAACGACGGCTTACTGCGGCCCCTATGCCAGAACTAGCACCTGTTACCCAGGCACATCCGCTGTGACGTAAAGTTGCTAGATCACATTGACCAACTTTCATTTTTCCTACCGGTAAGCTTAGTAAAATTCCTAATTAGTCACTGATCCGTTTAATAGGGTTGGGCCGCACACTTTCTTTAGCAATAGGGTTCTGTGCTCCAGCAAAGAACAGCACCTCTCCACTGTCAGTATAAAGCGGCCGAATGCGAAGCCGATTCCAAAACTTTGCGCCATTCTTCGCATAATTCAATATATCTATAGTAAGCTCATCTTTCTCAGACAACGCTTTCCGAATCACCTCAATCGCCAAAGGGTCAGTCTCAGGGCCCTGCAAAAATCTGCAATTCTTTCCCAAGGACTCCTCCGGACTATACCCAGTCTGTTTTTCAAACTCTTCGCTAATGAAAATCATAGGATTATCGGGCAAAGATGGATCAGTAATAACTACACTCTGTTCTAACTCTTCAGGCGACAACAAGCTCGCCTTAGATAGATCGCCATGGCCCAACAACATAACCTATATCCTTTATTTGTTATAAATGACCCAACAGTCTGGCAGAAAATAGCTAATTAAGGCCAGCTATTGGGATTAGCCGGCATTCTCCGAACCGGCCACAAGAACTCCCTCAATCGCCGTTACCACCTTGCTAGATAATGGCGATGTAGGAGATGAAAACCAAGCAAGGAGCTCACCATTAGAATCAACCAGATATTTGTGAAAGTTCCACCTTGGCTTACCCACAAACCCCACCTCTTCGGCAGCCCACGCGTAAAAAGGGTGTGCATTCTCTCCCTTTACCTTCACTTTTTCCGTCATTGGAAAATTAATTCCATAATTTACCTCACAGAATGACTTTATCTCCTGCGATCCTCCGGGCTCTTGGCTTCCAAAATCATTGGAAGGAACCCCTAGTACAACCAGTCCCTTTTCCACATAGCGCTCATGCAGAGCTTGGAGCTCCGCGTACTGCTTAGTAAAGCCGCAGAGCGAGGCTGTATTGACTATTAAAATGACCTTTCCAGAGAACGTGGACAGAGGCAACGGACCCCCATCGATAGAGGCAAACGAAAAATCATGGGCCGATTCCTGCCCATCTTCTGCCAGTCCTTGTGCTCCCAAACAAAAAAGAAGAAGTGCTGCTAGAGAAGGCATCCGCATATGAAACCCCGCCGAATGATCTAAGTTTCCTATTACTACGTACTTCCTACACTACTAGATCACGGAAGTAACGCCTGTTGAACACCAATAAGGGCTCTTTTTAAGTTCTGCAAACTATGTTGTCACAAGAACTTACCAACAACTGTACTCCCTTTGCCCACTCTTTTGGCAATGATGTCTCAGCAGCGGTCATCGGAGCTTCGGGTGGAATAGGCTCTGAGCTCGTGGAAGCGCTTTGCAAATTACCTTCTGTTACGCGCATCTATGCTTTTTCTAGAACCAAGCCCCAGTTCAGTAACCCAAAGATATTCGCCTCCACCATCGATCTTGAAAAAGAAAATACTGTAGCCGCAGCAGCAGGCGCTATAGGGGCAGAAAACAGCGCCTTAGATATAGTAATAGTAGCGTCCGGAATTCTGCATAAACAAGGATTTTTGGCACCGGAACGGTCTCTGAAGGACGTGGACCCCGAGAGCCTATCCGCGGCCTTTCGTGTCAATACCGCTGGCCCCCTTCTTGTCGCCAAACATTTCCACCCTCTCCTTCCCAAAACAAAAAAATCTGTCTTTGCTGCCCTTTCAGCTCGTGTTGGAAGTATAGAAGACAACCATTTAGGTGGCTGGTATTCCTACCGTGTTTCAAAGGCCGGACTTAATATGGGTATCAAAACATTATCCGTAGAACTCACCCGGCTAAGACCTCTCGCAACGTGTGTCGGCCTCCATCCGGGAACAGTAGCCACAAAGTTATCAGAACCATTTTTAGGAAGAGCTCATAAGGGTCATGTTTTTACTCCTGACGTGGCTTCTACTAATTTGCTTCAAGTAATCAGCACATTAAACCAAAAAGACTCCGGTTTCGTCCTCGATTGGAGTGGGAAACGCGTGCCCTACTAAAGGCATCTAACCTCCAACACAGCCGTGTCAGATTTCAGCTTGCTTCGACGACGAGCTGATTCTTTGTAATCCGTAATGTTATCCGAGACGTATTACCAATATCACTAAGAAAGGAGGTCTTAATGAAGAATCTTGTTATGCTATCAGCACTAATTGTAGCCGTTCATAGTACTAATTGGACATACGCTGCGGGGAACAATGAAAACGGAAAGATGCTCTTTGGCGAGTGCAAAAGCTGTCACGAATTGGCCGACAAAGAGAACCGGATAGGGCCACACCTTGTTGGTATTTTCGGCCGATCTGCAGGATCGGTCCAAGGTTTTTTGTACTCGGAGGCCATGTCAAGTTCTGCCTTCTCATGGAATGAAAATACCCTGGATCAATACATAGCAGCGCCTGAAAATTTTCTGCAGGGAACACGGATGCACTTTGGCGGGATACCTGATCCCGAGGATAGGAAGGACTTAATTGCGTTCCTTAAGACAGAGACCTTGGATGAATAAAACTGCGGCCTTAAGGGTTTTTTATGATGGTAAATGTCCCCTGTGCCAAAGGGAAATAGCATATTATCAGCGACTAACAAGCACTGAGCCAATTAATTGGATTGATGCAAACGAAAACCCTAGCCAACTTAAAGCAGCCGGTATAACCAACGCTGAGGCGCTGGCTCGTCTACATGCAGTCTCTACAAAAGGGGAAATCGTTTCGGGAGTTCATGCGTTTCACGAAATTTGGAAGTCTCTCCCGAGATTTCGACTTTTAGCCATTTGTCTGAATTTCTATCCTCTCCAACTATTGATGGGCCATCTCTATGAAAAATTTCTGCACTACCAACCCACTCTGCAAAAAATTCTCCAAAAATGATCACAAAATTAAGTGACGGTGATCCAACGAGTGCTGCTCGGCATATAAAGTAAAAACAGGGAGTTAAAAAAATGAATTTGATTGCAGAAAATAATGTTTCGTCACTTTACAAAGTAATCATGGATTCCTCAGTGAATCCATTAGCTAACCTTCCTAAAATAGTACGCTTCCAATTGATGAGCACCCTTGCCTTCATGTGGTCAGGAGTGTTCTCTCTATGGATTGGGAATATCGCCATATTTGGACCATCCGCACTAGGACATATGACCCTACTTGTAGGTGTGTTTTTCACTGCCGAGACATTCCGTCGAGCCCGGAAACTTAGCGCTCTTCAAAGTAAATAAAACGTCCGTCGACCCGTTTCTTATGCCACCGATGCTGCAGCCGGGAGGAGCTCAACGGCGCAGCATCGGTGACGTGAGGTAAGTGGTAACTACTGAAATACCAGAAACAACAATAGCGGTCCGAGGTTGTATCGATTGAATCAATCACAGCCCACCTTCCTTTTTTGTTCTTGGTAAATCCAGATGCGAGCATATATCGGGCCCGGAACTTGGCGGAGAGGGTGGGATTCGAACCCACGGTACGCGTAAACGCACACACGCTTTCCAAGCGTGCGCCTTAAGCCACTCGGCCACCTCTCCATGAAGCTAACCGGCTGGTACTAAAAAGTAGTCGATCAGTCAATATTCTAGTGTATCCCATATCTCACATTGCGCTCTGATAAGACAAATAACAATGGAATTAGGAGCCGTACTATAAAATACTAGGGGGCAGGGCAATTACTCAAAGGCTATCGCTGCGGTTGCCTATCTTGAGACTTCGGTCTACTGAACTCACCCTCAACCATCCAGCCTAAGAGCTGCAAGGAACGCCTCTTGAGGAATTTCGACATTACCTACCTGGCGCATCCGTTTTTTTCCAGCTTTTTGCTTTTCTAACAACTTGCGCTTTCTGGTTATGTCACCACCATAACATTTTGCGGTAACATCCTTCCTCAAGGGACTAACGGTTTCACGCGCTATAACTTTACCGCCTATCGCGGCCTGAATAGCAACCTTAAACAATTGCCGAGGTATAAGGGATTTTAAACGCTCGCAAAGGGCTCTGCCCCTTACCTCCGCTTTATCTCTATGAACGATGAAAGACAGACTGTCTACGGATTCTCCGTTGACTAAAATTGCTACTTTTACCAAATTACCAATCTCGTACCCCTCTAGTTCATAATCAAAACTAGCATACCCTCGACTAATTGACTTCAGCCGATCATAAAAATCAAAGACTACCTCGTTTAGTGGCAAGTGGTACACGAGCATTGCCCGGCTGCCCACATATGTAAGATCAACTTGCACGCCCCGTCTATCCGTACAGAGCTCCAAAATCCCACCAAGGAAGTCGTCAGGAACCATTATAGTGGCCTTAATCCAGGGCTCCGCCATCTCGGTTATCCTTACCGCGTCTGGCAAATCAGCCGGGTTGTGAAGCTCTAACATCGTCCTATTTGTTAAGGATACTTTATAAATTACGCTAGGAGCCGTAGTTACTAAATTCAAATTGAACTCTCGTTCCAACCTCTCCTGCACAATCTCTAGATGCAGCAATCCTAAAAATCCACAGCGAAATCCCAGGCCTAAAGCAGCGGAACTTTCGGCCTCAAAGTGAAAACTCGAGTCGTTCAACCGGAGTTTAGCTAAACTATCTCTGAGATCCTCATAATCTGCACTATCAGCCGGATAGAGCCCACAAAAGACAACAGGAACGCTTGGCTTGAAGCCCTCTAAAGGGGTCTCAGTAGGATCCCTATCGTCTGTAATAGTATCGCCGACCTCGGTCTCCGCCACCGTCTTTATGGCGGCTGTCAAAAAGCCAACCTCCCCCGGCCCCAACTCATCCACAGCCACCCCTTTTGGGGTGAAAATACCAACCTTTTCGACTTGTCGCGTCATACCAGATGACATAAAGCGTACTCGCTGCCCTTTCCGCAAAATACCATCGCGCACCCTGACGAGCACTACCACACCCAAGTAGGAATCATACCAGCTATCCACTAGAAGAGCCTTTAGAGGAGCTTCCACCATACCGGAAGGAGATGGCAATTGGTTGACCAAGGCTTTCAAAACATCATCAACACCAACCCCCGTCTTTGCAGATACCTCAAGTGCCTCCGAAGCATCCAAGCCTATAACCTCCTCAATTTGCTGGCGTGTCCGCTCAGGTTCCGCCGCCGGCAGGTCAACCTTATTCAGGACAGGTACAATTTCGTGATCCGCTTCTAAGGCCTGATACACGTTAGCCAATGTCTGTGCCTCCACTCCCTGGCTAGCATCCACTACCAGCAAGGAGCCCTCACATGCTGCAAGGCTCCGGCTCACCTCGTATGTAAAATCGACATGGCCAGGAGTATCAATCAAATTCAGGACGTACTCTTGGCCGTTACTAGCCTTGTACGTTAGGCGGACAGCCTGAGCCTTTATAGTAATGCCTCGCTCCCGCTCAATGTCCATGGAATCCAAGACTTGGGCTTTCATTTCCCGCGCGTCTAAGCCTCCACACCTTTCAATTAGGCGATCCGCTAGCGTTGATTTGCCATGGTCAATGTGGGCAATGATAGCAAAATTACGAATGTGTTGCTGATCAGTCATACAGCGCTTTCAGTAAAAACCAGTCAAGAAGGATTTTAATTAAAACAAAACGTTAATCGAGCAAAAACCACTATTTCCGCAGTTTTCCACCGGTTATTTTTTCAACTTTCTCAATAATGGAATCCGAGATCCTTCGAATGTCTTTCTCCGTTAGAGTTTCTTCCTTCGGACTGATACTAACACCAAGTGCTACCGACTTACTTCCAGTCTCAATTCCTTTCCCGCTGTACACGTCAAATAAATTTACACCGGAAAATATAGACCGCGTCGAATCCTTTCCACTAAGTGAACGTACAGCTTGCAGCAAGTCGCCCACGGGAACCTCTGCCCCAACCAAAAAGGCGAAATCTCTTTCCACGACAGGCAGATCGGTTGAAGAAAGCACTGGACGCGCACGCGATTTTCTTGGCTTCGGGGGAGGCAGATTGGTTAAGATCACTTCAGCCCCCACCACACGCTCCTCGATTCCGAACTCAGATAAAATACCTGGATGGACTTCTCCAAATGTCGCTAGCACCGTCTTTGGCCCTAACTTAATTTGTCCAGAGCGCCCTGGATGGTACCAAATCGGAGTGTCCGTCGACAAAGAGGCCCGTTCCATAGAAAAACCAAAATATTCGAGCAATGCGAAACAATCGGCCTTAATATCGAAAACATCTGCATTTCTGGATTGGGCTAACCAATGCCGGCCCGAAATTTCTGCCGAACGAACCAGGCCTGCAACAATTTGTTGATCTTCCTCCTGGTCACCTAAAAACCGTGGTCCAATTTCAAACAAGCCTAGGTTCGCATGCCCCTTGGCTGTATTTCGTGAGACAGCTGTTAAAAGATTAGGAAGAAGAGATGGTCGCAAATTACCAAGATCTTCGGTGATAGGGTTGGAAAGCTTTAGCCCTGCGTCTCCACCCCCAAACTTCTCAGCTTGAATCTGACTTACAAAGGACCAAGTAACACACTCATTGAGACCTCGTGCAGCCAAAACTCTTCCAGCAGACCGGATCCGACGCTGCACTAAAGACAACGCTGGACGGGGCAAACTATCACGGTCTATAGAAATTGGCGGTATCGACTGATATCCCTTTATTCGCAGAATTTCCTCGACCAAATCTGCTTCACCATCAATATCATGACGCCAAGTCGGGCGAAGAACCTGAAAAAGCTCCCCCCCTCCCTCACATAGAAAGCCCAGCTTTTCCAAAATACCTCTGCATTCTGCGGCTGAGACGACCAAGCCTCCCAAATCTGCAACCCGCTGTGGCCTAAAAGAAATCTCTTCTTCTTTTCCTGGCTTGGTTCCAACAGTTATAGTAGTGCTGGGCTCGCCACCACCCAACTCTATCAACAATTTAGTTGCCATCTCACTTCCGGAATTAACTGACTCAGGGTCAATTCCTCTTTCAAACCGATATCTAGCATCAGACTCTATAGCTAACCTGCGTCCCGTAGCCGCAGTCCGAGTTGCATTAAATAGGGCCGACTCCAGAAACACATTGCTAGTGTCCTCAGTACAGCTTGTCCGAATGCCCCCTATTATCCCCGCTATAGCTATAGGGCCCAAGTCGTCACAAATTACCGTCATATCTTCCGTCAATTCATACGTCTGATCGTTAAGGGCTTCTATTGTCTCCCCCGACCGTGCCAAGCGGACATGAATATCTCCTTGAACTTTATCGACATCGAAGGCATGCAGCGGGCGACAACGGTCAAATGTCACAAAATTGGTCACATCGACCAACATCGATATTGGTCGCAGCCCAATGGCGCGTAACCTACGCTGAAGCCACATCGGGCTCGGCCCATTTTTGATGCCTTTGATCAGCCTGCCCACCAAATAAGGACACGCATCTGCAAAACCGGGGGCAAAGTCAAAAGCAACTCCTATCGAACTTTCAAACTTTCCAGGGACAGGAGCAATTTTCGGGGTGACTATCTTCCCCAACCCACTTGCTGCAAGATCCCGAGCGACACCCTCCACCCCCAAACAGTCCCCGCGGTTTGGGGTGATAGCAATCTCTATCACAGGGTCGTCAAGGCCCACAGCTGCCGCATAACTATCGCCCGGCTTCAACTCAGTGTCCAATTCAATTATCCCAGAGTGATCATCACCCAAGCCTAATTCTTTTTCGGAACAAAGCATGCCTTGGCCCGTGACACCACGAATTTCCCTTGGCTGTAGAACAAAATCACCCCCGGGGATACGCGCTCCAATGGGGGCAAATACGGCCTTTATCCCCGAACGAACATTAGGAGCCCCGCAAACCACCTGATACATCCCGGAGCCAATATCCACATCACACAGACGCAACCTATCAGCGTTCGGGTGCGACTGGGTGGATACCACATGGCCAACTACAAAGTCCCTCAGTGCTTCCTTGAGGTCGGTTACACCCTCTACCTCTAGTCCTATCATGGTTAAACGATCTGTTATCTCTAGTAGATCACCATCTATTTCTACATGTTCTCGCAGCCACCCGAGGGAGAATTTCATCGGCTCAAACCCTGCCCTAAAGTTGGCAAATCTAAGGCAGAGAACCCATAATTTCTCAGCCACTGCAGATCCGAATCAAAAAATCCCCGCAAATCCCGGATGCCATATTTCAACATCGCAATCCGGTCAATCCCAACCCCAAAAGCAAACCCCTGCCACTCATGGGGGTCCAAACCACAATTTGACAGCACCCGGGGGTTTACCATCCCGCACCCAAGAATTTCCATCCAGTCAGCGCCTTCTCCAATAGTTCTTACTCCCCCCTCCACAGAACACCCAATATCTACCTCCGCCGACGGCTCCGTAAATGGAAAATAGCTTGGACGAAATCGCAGCGGCAAATTATCAATCTCAAAAAACGTCCGCGCAAAATCAATTAGACACCCCTTCAAGTGTCCCATGTGTATATCTTTATCAACAACCAACCCTTCAACCTGGTGAAACATGGGGGTATGGGTTAAATCATAATCATGGCGATACGTTCGGCCCGGGACGATAATCCGATGGGGGGGCGAAGCCTGACTCATTGTTCTAACCTGAGCAGGCGATGTATGGGTCCTCAACAATAGACGGCTTCCATCTTCTCGCTCAGGGAGATAAAAGGTGTCGTGCATCTGACGGGCTGGGTGGTCAGCCGGAATATTGAGAGCCGTAAAATTATTGTACTCTGTTTCTATATCTGGACCTTCAGCCACAGCAAAACCCATCCCAGCAAAAATCTCGGTCACCTCATCCAGCACTTGGGTTACCGGATGGATTGTCCCTAACCCCTCTGGCCTCACAGTAGCCGTAATATCGATAGACTCACCCGAAAGCTTGGCCGCCAACTGTTCAGCATCTAGCGTCGAGAACCGCGCCTCTATGGCCTGGTTTAGCTCCTCCTTTAGTTTGTTAAAGACACCACCTGCCGCCTGTCTTTCTTCAGGGCTCAGGTCCCGGAGTTTAGCTAACAATTGGCTAACGCGGCCCTTCTTTCCAAGCACGGTTACCCGGAGACTATCCAGCTCGGTGAGGCTCGGGGCCTCAGCGATCATGCCGACATATTCATCCCGAATCTGGTCACTTAGTAGTTTTGCATCCATGGGCACATTTTAACTTTAATGGGTATGAAAAAAAGAAGCGTTTTTCCGGACAGGCGAAACTGGCCACGTAAGGCACCTTGGCGACAGGCCCTCCCTTACAAATTCGCCACCCCGCAGATATGCGGTTAGGCAGCCTCCAATGCAGCCTTCGCCTGATCAACCAGCTCTTTAAACGCCTCCGGCTGCGTAACCGCCAGGTCCGCCAGTATCTTACGATCTAGATCTATTCCAGCCCGAGACAATCCAAAGATAAAATTACCATAGGTCAAGCCGTTAAGCCGAGCCCCAGCATTTATCCTCTGTATCCACAGAGCCCGAAAAACACGTTTCTTCGTTCTCCTGTCTCGATAAGCGTACTGCCTCCCCTTTTCAACTGCCTGGTTGGCTGCTCTGATGGTGTTCTTTCTGCGCCCATAGTACCCCTTGGCCGCCTTCAATACCTTCTTATGGCGAAAATGCTTGGTTACGCCGCGTTTCACTCGTGACATTGGAACACCTATCCGTTACGCAGAAAATTCCGCTTTACGATCCTCTCATCCGCAGAGGCCATAGTCGTGGAGTGACGAGCATTACGGATGAACTTGTTTGTCCGCTTGATCATGCCATGGCGCTTCCCGGCATGGTTCATCCGCACCTTGCCAGTTGCTGTCAGTTTAAAGCGCTTTTTCGCACTCGACTTCGTCTTTACCTTCGGCATGCTCCACTCTTACCCAGCTTCTAGGCCGACTATCCTTCTGTCTTAAGCAGGCTCGGTTTATAACGGTGCATAGGAAGCTTTGCAAGCTCTAGCCGCAAAGGGATCAACTAAGGCGCAGCTACCGTGGCGCCACAACCATAGTCATTTGCCTGCCTTCCAATTTCGGGCTTTGCTCCACCTTAGCCACCTCTTCTAAATCTTCACGCACCCGCATGAGGACCCCCATTCCAATTTCCTGATGGGTCATCTCACGCCCGCGGAAACGCATTGTCACCTTGACCTTATCGCCTGTCTCAAGAAATTTCGTTACTGCCCGCATCTTTACGTCATAGTCGTGCTGGTCTATGCCCGGTCGCATTTTGATTTCTTTTACGTCAAAGGTTTTTTGTTTTTTCCGAGCTTGGTTGGCCCGCTTCTGAGCCTCATATTTAAATTTTCCATAATCTAGTATTTTGCAAACAGGTGGCGCTGCGTTCGGCGAAACCTCTACCAAATCTAACCCAGATTGCCTAGCCCTCTCAAGAGCATCTTGTACAGATAAAACCCCAAGCATCTCTCCATTCTCATCAACCAATCGGACTGACGACACACCGATCTGGTCGTTTACCCGCGGCCCATCCTTAGCTGGCGGTGCAGGTTGCTGAATTCTAGCTATTTATCCTTCTCCCATATTTTTTCTTGGCCTGACCCATTCGCGCCGTGAGGCTCGCCCTCAAACTGGACCATTCTCACGCTGGCGCCATGGATAGAGCCGAAAGTTTATCAACAGCCTGATCTAACGCAAGTATTTCCTGCTTTTTTTCACCACGCCACCGCAGAGAGACAGTTCCATCTTCCGCCTCCCTAGATCCAACGACCACGATTACTGGCACTTTTTTAAGGGCATGTTCCCTAATCTTATAGTTAACGGTCTCGTTACGGACGTCCAAAGTGGCCCGAATTCCCGCCGAGACCAGCGCCTTATGGACCGTACCGGCATGATCATCCGCTGCCTCGGTAATCGTAGCTACTACTGCCTGGGTCGGCGCTAGCCAAGTAGGGAAACGCCCACCAAAATGCTCAATGAGAATCCCAATAAATCTTTCAAATGAACCCAAAATAGCTCGATGCAACATTACGGGCCTATGCTTTGACCCATCTTCTCCTACGTAGGTCGCCTCTAGACGTTCTGGCAACACAAAATCAACCTGCAGGGTACCACACTGCCAGTCCCTTCCCAAAGCATCCCGCAGAACAAACTCAAGCTTTGGGCCGTAAAACGCGCCTTCACCCGGATTGACTTCATACTCCAAACCTGTCTGATCCAAAGCGTGCTTCAGAGCAGATTCTGCCTTTTGCCATGTTTCGTCCGTCCCTGCCCGAACCTCAGGCCTATCCGCAAACTTGACTATTACATCATCGAAACCAAAGTCTTTATAAATTCCCAGAAGCAGCTCACAAAACCTTGCCGTTTCACTGTTAACCTGATCCTCCGTACAAAAAATATGGGCATCATCTTGAGTAAATGCACGAACGCGCATCAAACCATGAAGTGCCCCCGACGGTTCATTGCGGTGGCAAGCGCCAAATTCGGCCATCCGCAACGGCAAGTCACGATAACTTTTGAGTCCCTGACGAAATATTTGAACATGGCCCGGACAATTCATTGGCTTCAGAGCCAGAACCCTGTCTTCCGACGCTGCGGTAAACATATGTTCCCTAAACTTATCCCAGTGGCCTGACCTCTCCCACAAACTACGATCAATTAAAGTCGGGGTTTTTACCTCTGAGTAGCCGTTACCCTCCAAACGTCTCCTCATGTACGTTTCGATCAACCTGAACAGGGTCCAGCCTTGGTCATGCCAGAACACACTCCCAGTTGCCTCTTCTTGAATATGAAACAAGTCCATCTCGTTTCCAAGACGACGGTGGTCCCGCCGCGCTGCCTCTTCAAGTCTATCTAAGTAGCTCCGCAGATCTTTCTCGCTAGCCCAAGCGGTCCCGTAGACCCTCTGCAACATCTCGTTCTGGCTATCTCCTCGCCAATAAGCACCTGCTATCCTTGTTAACTTAAATGCTGTTCCAAGTTTACCTGTGGAAGGCAAGTGAGGACCCCGACATAGATCCACAAACTTTCCCTGTTTGTAGACCGTCAATACTTCATCTTCCGACAGATCACGCACTATCTCTGCCTTATAGCTCTCTCCTATACTTGCAAAAAATTCCAAAGCCTCCTGCCTACCCCACACTTCCCTAGTTATCGGTTCGTCCCGGTCGACTATCTCCCGCATACGATCCTCCAGGGCAACCAAATCTTCTGGTGTAAAGGGAGCCTCCCTCGCAAAATCGTAGTAAAAACCATCCTTGATAACGGGACCAATTGTAACTTGAATATCTGGCCACAACTCCTTTGCAGCCTCCGCCAAAACATGGGCCGTATCATGCCGGATCAAATCTAAAGACTCGTCGTCCCGAACAGTTAATAGTTTGCAACTAGCATCAGCTTCAATAGGAATAGATAGGTCAACTAATGTCCCATTAACTTCGGCAGCTAGGGATGCCTTCGCAAGGCCTTCCCCTATATCAAGCGCCACTTCGTAGGGAGTTACCCCCTTGTTATATTCCCTAGAAGTATTGTCGGGAAGACTAACGGTTATTTTGGCCAAGCTATCAGACACCATTCGTCCTATTTCTTGTTGGGCGCGGACAATGCGCTATCCACTGCAAACCTGTCAAGCTAACGCTGCCACGTCTCTGATTGCGGTCCAAACGTCTCCGACTGACAAATTACTTATAGAACCTATACCAACTCCCATCAGACACCTGACATTTTCACCACGCGGCGCACAGAGCTCTGGATCTGATGCTACACCAAAAAGAACAACGGTTGGCCGTTTACCGGCAGCAATAATATGCATAGGGCCAGTGTCGTTGCCCACACTTACCTCTGCCGAACGACTCAATTCTGCAAGTTCCGCGAGACTAGTTTTTCCCCCTAGTGAGACTACACCATCCAAGTCCTCGGCTATCTGAGCGTGCAACTCTCTTTCAGTTGCGTCCCCCACTAAAAATACATTTATTCCCGATGAGACCAATTTCCCGGCTACTTCCCTATACCGCTTGACGGGCCACCGTTTATTTTGTCGTTCTGCGGACCCGCCAGGCACCAACAAAGCATATTTTCTCGGCAACCTAAACTTCTCCACAGGAGAACTAAGCCAACCCAATTCCAGCGACGGCACATCATCTATACCCGCTTGGCCAAGCTGCTCTGACTGCCGATCTAACGTATGCATAGTATCCCGCTTCGGATTACGATGGGGGTGAGAACAACCTGGAACTATCCCAGACCACTCTGGGAGACGGGAACGCTCAAATAATCTAAAGTAAAAAGCTGTCCTATCTGAAGTTTGCAGATCATAAACTCTGGTAAACTCTTGGGATCGCAATAACCGCCGCAACCGAACCCACCCCGAAATTTGGAACAGGGAAGGACGAGGATCAACCCAAACTATGTCAAAATACCCCGTAGCTTCTGCTAACGGAACAAAGGGAACCGTTGTGAGCAATGTTATATTGGCCCCAACATGGTGGTCTCTGATAGCCTTAAAAGGCCCACATGCCTGAATAAAGTCGCCTAATGCTCCAAGCTTTATCACGAGAATTCCGGACACTTTTTACCCCAGCGGATCCATCTGCAACACTTCGCGATAGGTGCTCATAGTTTGTTGCTGCATATGTGCGACTGTGAAATGAGCAGTAACGTGAGATATAGCCTTATGTGCCAATCCCTCTCTTTGTTTTTCGGATAGAGAAAGCACAGTTTTCAAAGCCTTTGCCAGCGATTTGGGATCACCGGGCACAAAACTCCACCCCGTCTCGCCCTCAATTATCAATTCGGTCGAGGCCCCATGGTTACTAACGACTACAGGCTTTCCCATTGCTTGCGCCTCAACCATTACTCGTCCAAAAGCCTCTGGCTCTGTGGAAGCTGAAACTACAACGTCAGCAAGCATGTAAGCCGCCGCCATATCTCTACAATGGCCAGGAAAGTGCACAGTGTTGCTGAGGTTGAGTTTTTTGACTAAGGCGTCAAGATCCCTTCTATAACCGCCCCTACCTTGATCATCGCCAATAAATAAACAACGTATATCCTCCCTCCCAAGAATGGACAGGGCCTCTATGAGAACCTGCTGTCCCTTCCATCTGGTCAAGCGCCCCGACATCATGACCACTGGAATGGGTTCCGTTAAACGCCATTGCTTAGCCAAAGCTATCACTCTCTCCGAACTAACACTCCCCGGTTCAAACAACTCAGTATCGATCCCTCTGTAAACAATCCTTACCCTCTTGTCGTTGACCCCATAAACCGTCTCTATGTGTCTCGCAATATGTTCGGAAATCGCAATTACCGCATTTCCCCGGGTCATCACATCATTATAACGCCTTTTCAATCTTCCCTGGTGGCCGTACGTACCATGAAACGTCGTCACAAAGGGGATATCGGAAGCTAGCGCCGCATAATATCCACTCCAAGCTGGAGCTCTGCTACGGGCATGAATTAAGCTTACTCGCTCGTCGACAAACAACCGGCAAAGCCTTTGAATGTTTCGATAAATAGTCACAGGGTTCTTACTAGCCAGAGGCATTTGAATATGCTTCCCGCCCGCCCTTTTTAACTCGTGGACCCCATACCCACCTTCCGATGCCACTAATGCCGTCCAACCAGAGTCTACCACAGCGGAGGCAATATCGATAACTCCCCGCGGCACACCGCCAGCACCCATATGGGGCAACACCTGCAGAATTACTGGATTAGAAGGGCTTGTAACGGTCATGGATCAGGTCATGCTAACATTGCTAGAATCAGAAGACAGAACTTAACATCGGAATAGTAAACTACCATGTTTAAAACAACCAAGGGACATCTGCAAACTCCCCACGGGGTCCAACTCGGCTACACTCAAACCACTGGACAAACTCCCGGTATAGTCTTTTTAGGGGGCTTCAGGTCAGACATGACTGGGATCAAAGCCCTGGCGCTGGAAAAATTTTGTCAGGAAAATAATAAAAGCTTTATCCGCTTTGACTACAGAGGGCACGGAACCTCGACTGGCTCCTTTGAAGAAAGTACTATTACCACTTGGACTCTGGATACTCTCTCCGTCATTGATTCATTGACAGAGGGGCCACAAATTCTTGTTGGCTCCAGCATGGGCGGTTGGATAATGATACTCGCAGCATTAGCCAGGAAGAGCTTAATAGCAGCCCTGGTGGGAATTGCGCCGGCACCCGATTTTACTAAACGTTTATTGGAGGATGAACTCAGTAAAGAACAGCTTGCAGAGCTTAGACAAACTGGCCGCGCATATATTTACTCCCCCTATAGCGAAGAGCCATACCTGTTCACAAAACTTCTGATAGAAGATGGCCAAAGAAATCTGGTATTGGGTGGAGCCATAAATCTCCAATGTCCAGTGCGCCTCATTCATGGGCTCGGAGACAGCTCCGTCCCTTGGAACACATCAATCAAACTAGCAGAAGCATTAGATACGCCTGACGTTGAACTCACACTGATGAAGTATGGAGATCACCGTCTCAGTGACCCCGACTCCATAGACAAACTGATCCAGACGGTACGAGAACTTTGTTAACAAGGCTTAAACCCCTTAACCGCGCTCCACTAATGATGCTAGACCCTCTCTATAGGTAGGAAACCGCAAATTCACCATTAGCTCTTCGCGTATCAATCTATTGCTCACCCGCCGGCGATCCTCCCAAAAACTGCGGGCCAGAGGCGACATTTCCTTGGCCCTAGCCTCGAAATCTATCAACGGGGGCAATCTCTCACCTAGCAATTGGCAACCGTGCTCGACTATTTGGGGCTGAGAACAAGGCTCATTGTCACACACGTTGTATGTCGCACCCGCTCGAGGCCGCAGAATCGAAGCCGCAAGAGTCGAAACGATATCGTCCACGTGGATCCTCGAAAACACATGGCCTGGTTTTTGAATTCTGGTGGCAGTGCCTGCCCGTATCTTATCGAGAATATTCCTGCCCGGACCATAGATACCGGCCAAGCGAAAAATATGAACTGGCAAACTTTTTTGACTGGTAAGTCTGAGCCAGGCTTTCTCGGCCGCTATTCGGCGAAGCCCCCGATTACTAGTTGAGCGCAGTGGGGAACTTTCATCAACCTCTTTGCCATCCCAATCACCATAAACGCCCGTCGTTGATAAGTAGCCGAGCCAAGGACCACCGGCCTTCCTACAAATATCGGCTCCAAAAACCTCCAACACCGGGTCGCCAGTTGTGGTTGGGGGCACTGATGACAAGATAGCGTCAGCCAACACAATTTTCTGACTTATCTCCGCAAGCCTTTTCTGGCCATCAAAAACGAAAGCTTCCAAACCGGACCGCAGTAGTTCTTGCCTTCGTTTCTCGGAACGGCACGTCCCCTCCACCTTCCACCCAACATTCCTCATTGCCAGGGCAAAGGACAACCCGACATAACCCAAACCAAATACAAATAACCGACGGACGCTTGCCTTATCCAATCAGACTATCCCCACCTCATCCCACTCATTCCGTACGTCAAAATCCACTTCATCAAAGTAGTGCTGATTGCGATAGCGTCTAAAATCATGTGGTAACACAAGATTAGCCAAGGCCCACACGGCCATTGCCCGAACAATTTTCGACTTATCCGATAACTTATTCTTCACAGCCTCAACGAAACTAGGGTTTCCACTATTGCCAATAGCTATCAAAACATTACGGATAAAACGGTCTCTGCCAATCCGTTTCACCGGTGATTGCGAAAAATAAGAGCGAAATTTCCCCTCATCAAGGCTGACCAAAACACTAAGCAGAGGCTCCCGGAGATCATCTCGTGCTACAAATTTCAGTTCTTTGGTTTGTTGCGCAAATTTGTTCCATGGGCATACAGCTAAACAATCATCGCATCCAAAAATCCTATTGCCTATGGGGCGACGGAACTCGCGATCGATAATTCCTTTATGCTCAATTGTTAGGTATGAAATACACCGACGTGCATCTATTTGATGTGGCCTAGGAAATGCTTGCGTTGGGCAAATATCCAAACAATTCCGGCAACTCCCACAGGTGTCATCCGCAGGGTCACTGGGTGTTAGGGACAAAGTGGTAAACAAAACGCCTAAAAACAACCACGACCCAAACTGCGTGGAAACCAAGTTGGTATGTTTTCCCTGCCAGCCTATTCCAGCAGCCTGGGCAAGTGGTTTTTCCATGACCGGTGCCGTATCCACAAAAACCTTCAATTGCCCACCGTAATTAGCGCCAACCCAACTGCCAAGCTGCTTTAAACGGCCCTTAAGGACCTTGTGGTAATCCCGGTTCTGTGCGTATACGGAAATAGCTCCAGTACTTTTCTTTAATAATGCATCAAGAGGGTTAATGTCTGGGCCATAATTTGTTGCAACGACGATTACAGACCGCACATCAGGCCACAGGCGGGCGGGGTCAGAACGCCTATCAATGTTTCGTTCCATCCAGGACATATCTCCATGTCTGCCCAGAGCAACAAAATTTTCTAAACCCTCGCTTAAATTCTTCAGAACAGAAGGCGAAGTTACTCCCACTTCGTCAAATCCTATAGACTGGGCATAATTTATTATTGCGCTAAGCTTTTCTGCCATCCGCCATGATCCGCATGTCAAAGCCCGTCGGCAATTGGAATAAACGAAGCTCAAATGTTGGCAAGGACGCTAAAAGATGATCAAAAATGTCAGCCTGAATAATCTCGAAACTCTCCCAATCCGTGTTATTAGAAAATACGTAGATCTCTATAGGGAGGCCATTTGATGATGGGGGCAACTGGCGAACCATAAAGGTCATCTCATTGTGTATATTGGTATTTTCTCTGAGATACGCCTCTGCATAAGCCCTAAAGGTACCTATATTAGTAAGCTCCCGACGGTTAAGTGAGGGCCCTTCGCCGCCCTCTTTACCGCGATTTGCATTAGCCAAATCGCTCATCTTATCTGCCAAGTAGGGTTGTAAATTTTCAATTTGGGACAACCGGTATACAGCGGCCTGGTCTAAAAATTTTATACTGGTTTGATCGACCAACAAACTCCGTTTTATGCGCCGGCCACCAGCCTCTGTCATTCCGCGCCAGTTTTTGAATGAATCTTGGATCAATCGATGGGTGGGCACAGTAATAATTGTCTTATCCCAATTTTGAACCCGGACAGTATGCAACGAAACATCTATCACATCGCCGTCAACACCAAGTCCGGGCATCTCAATCCAATCCCCTGTACGCACCATATCGTAAGCAGCGATCTGCAAGGATGCCACTAAGGATAAAATTGTATCCCGGAAGACCAATATCAGAAGAGCTGTCATCGCCCCTAGCCCACTCATAATCCCCCATGGGGAAATATCGAGCAAAGTGCACAAAGCCAGAATGGCGCCAATCAAGAATACGATCAGGTTAGCTAATTGAATATAACCTTTAATCGGGCGCCTATTGGAGATTGGATAATATTCATAAATATCGGCACCGGCCCCTAGTAGCCTGCTCGTCATAATCACTAGACAAAACACAAACCAAGCCCGCACGATCCGGGCCAATATTTCAGTATCAAAAGAGAAAAAATCTAACCCAAAGTAAACAACAACTGCGGGCACCAGGTAACTGCCCTGTGAAACCACCCCTCTCTCCACCAAAGCATCATCCCACCTTGTGTTGGTGCGGCCCGCAGCTTGGGTGACGAGCCGAAGGACAACTTTGCGGGCGAGCAAAAAGCTACAGACCGCTACGAGTAGCAAACAACCAACACCGAGGGCAGCTTCTGCTGCCAGGATTTCTAGGATCGACTTAGTATTATCCATTCAATAACCTACCTCAGAAATTGAGATTTACATAGCCATCAGCTGGCGGGAGGCCCGCTATTTGATCGACAAGCAAGGGTTGGAAACTGGCTCTAGATTTAAGACGAGAGTACCATCCCTTGGCATTCTCATGCAGCTCCCAAGGGACGTCGCCCAAATAATCAATCACCGACAAGTGTGCTGCTGCTGCCAAGTCCGCACATGTAAGATCTTCGCCCGCAAGCCAGTTCCTTCTGTCTGTCAAGAAGCCAATATATTCTAGGTGACGACGCAGATTTTCTCTACCAATTCTTATCCGTTCTGAATTTGGCTCTACCGCGCGGGACAAATGTGGGGCTAACTTCTCGTGCACTATATTTGCTGAAACCTCGTCAAAAAATTTCAAGTCAAACCACAAACTTAGGCGGCGAGCCTCTGCCCTTGATATTGGGGAACGGCCAATGAGGGTGGGTGATGGATAAACCTCTTCCAAATACTCAACAATTGCTGTCGAATCAGCTATGGTGTTCGCGTCGTCCACCAAAACAGGCACTTGGCCGGCGGGGTTTAGTGCAAGGTATTCCTCTCTTGGGTGCCATACATCCTCAAGCCGAGGCTCAAATTCTAGTTTTTTCTCAGCTAGGCTCAGCCGGATCTTCCGGCTAAACGGTGAAAATTGAAGATGATATAGCACCCGCATAATTTAATAGCTTCCTGAAATCCAATAGCTAAACGTACAACCCTACCATTTGGCCACGCCTATCATCCCGCCAAATTAAGCCTGCCACAATATCGCTTCAATCATGGACGAAGATCAACAGGCGATATCATAACAGAATTCCCGGGGAGAAGGGGATGGCGTCTAACAAATATCACCTTGTACCCAATCCAACGAGTCGTGTATTAAATAACGTGCTCCAGGTTTTATAAACTCTTACGGTGGGTCTAGACCATTACCCACATTGCCAATCGGTAACAGTTGCGTTGCACGAGTTATTCATAAGACGGATGCCAAACATCGAAAATTTATGCCACTTACCCACCTAACAATAATAGCCATAGTCCAGGGGATAACTGAGTTTTTACCAATCAGCTCCTCTGGGCACCTCGCATTAATTCCCCCCCTAACTGGATGGCCCGATCATGGACTGGCTGTTGAAATTGCCGCCCATTCGGGAAGCTTATGTGCTGTCTTAATCTATTTTCGCAATGATATCATTAGTGTTAGCCGAGGGCTTAGCGATCTTAGTGTGGGACGCCAGAGCAAGAACACACAATTGCTTGGGTTTTTGGCCATGGCATCTGCCCCAACAATGCTGGCAGGATGCGCATTGGTGCTGATCGAACCCAATTTTTTTCGTCATGTTGAAATAATTGCCTGGGCAACCGTAATTGGAGCGGTTGTCCTCTACCTCGCCGACCAGATGACACGCAATCAGAGGCCTCTTGAGACAATGAAGTTGTCGCACGCCGCTTTAGTGGGTTTATTCCAGGTGTTATCCCTAATCCCTGGGGCCAGCAGGGCTGGCATGACCATAACTGCTGGACGCCTATGCGGCTATAGCCGAACCGACTCGGCACGTTTTTCCATGTTAACAGCTATCCCGATAATTTTAGCGGCCTGCGGCTATAACATCCTAATGTTGTCCAAAGACGGAACAGGCGAGCTACTTAGTCCTATTTTAATAACTGGCGGGCTCTCGTTTTTAGCTAGTCTGGGAGCCATAGTCGCAATGATGAAGTGGTTACGGAACGCTAGCTTCACGCCACTCATTGTGTATAGGCTATTATTGGGAATAGGGTTATTAGCTTGGACCTACGACATACACGAGTTACTTTAAAATCAGATCAACGACGCAGATACTGCGGCAAGATTACCTCTAGAGGTGTCGGCACAATATCAAGGTCAGCGAGTTCTTGCGCAGTCGGCGACGTAATATTATCTCTCCGAAGCAATCTCACCTGGTCTATTGTTAGCGGAGGATCCGGCATAAGTCCAAGAAGAAACGCTATAGGCATAGCGATACGGTCAGAAATCGACGTCAGAAATCTGCGTCGACCCAACTGTTGAAGCATCAATTCTATTAGCTCCCTGAAGGAGTAAGTGCGGGGGCCACCGAGCTCTATAATATCCTTAGATTTTGGCGGCTTTGCCAACACACGGGCAGCAGCCTCAGCCACATCCCCCACATATACAGGCTGAAATCTAGTGCCACCGTTTATAATCGTCATAACCGGCGAAAATCGCGACATAGCCGCAAAGCGATTAAAAAACTTATCCTGGGCCCCGAACACTAGGCTGGGTCGTAAAATGCTGACAGCACCAGGGAATTGATTGAGCGCGGCCTCGCCCAAAGCTTTGCTTTTGCTATATTTAGAGGGAGAAGTGACGTCGGCTCCGATGGCTGAGATTTGCACAAAATGCTGAACCTTGGCACCTATGGCAGCTTTAATCATGAGTTGCGTGCCAAAAACATGCAGGTTGTGAAAACTTTGGCTTCCTCTCTCAGTCAGGATACCCACCGAATTAACCACTGCGCCAGCCCCTATAGTCGCTTCGCTGACATCGCCTTCAGAACACACATCGGCTCGGACCAGCGACACCTGGCCAACATCGCCCATCGATTTCAGGAACAGCGCTTGTTCGGGTCTCCGAACTGCGGCTCGCACTAGATATCCACGACTGAGCAACTTTTGGACCACGTGGCGGCCTATGAAACCAGTCGCTCCAAATACAACTACTAAAGGTTTTTCCACCTATCGCCATCCCATAGTTTAACTGACCACTCAGTTCCTATTAATCCCACCAAAAACTCCAGTCCCTGCAGCTCAGACCTCTCCACCTATCCTCAGCGTTGACACAAGACCGCTACCGGGGTACGGACACAGTCATCCATGCCCAGGTGGCGGAATTGGTAGACGCGTCGGCTTCAGGTGCCGGTGACCTTTAACGGTCGTGGAAGTTCGAGTCTTCTCCTGGGCACCATTCTCACTATACGTTTCATACTCCACTGACAGATCATTTCAACCTTTTGAAAACTCCTTGCCTACTACTCACCGGCCAAGGAGGATAAAAAGTGCCAAGTGTAACCAAAGAACATGGTGTCAATCGTGTCCGGATACGATGCCGTGGTCCCCCTCATGTGTCAAAGACCTTTACGTCCAAAACCGATGCCAGACAATGGGGAGAGAAAACCGAAGGGGCCATGCTGTTAGGGCTACCCAAGCGGTTGGTCTGTCAGGCTAGTTTTTCTCGCTTCTTCCATAACCGAACTCTGTCTACTCAGAACTGGCGAATGAGGTTTGGTGTCCATCGCTTGAATCGGCCGTTGAGATAATGATCGACAATGCGATTTTCATAGAGTTCGTAGACAAGTTCTAAATGTTCGGGCCGCCAATCACGTGCTCGCCAGATCTTGCCACTTGTGGGTTGGATGGTCGGTGGGTTGATTGCGCCTTCAGCAAGCATGTTTGTCAGTGTTTGCATATCCCCCGCAATATTAGCAACAGCACGACAGGCCAAATCATGGATACCATCTCCCTTAATTAAAGAGGCAGCAACTTGGTGTATGATCGGCCCACCATCAATCGCTGAAGTAACTTCGTGGACTGTCATACCGGTGGCTTGTGGCTCAAGCATGTAGCTAGGCCAAAATAAAGTGATCACCCCTCGATACCAGGGCGAGAGGCCACCATGGATATTCCAGAACTTACCCCGGACATGAGATAAAGTTTCATCATCTAGCTTATGTACACCGTAGACCAAGGCGAGATCAGGTTTTTGCATGTCCAGGAATTCACAAACCTTTGGTGTATTTAGGGTTTGGGGAGTGACTTTAATCATGCTGCTGTCAAAATTCAGTTTATTGGAAAGTCCAAATGCTTTTTCCTCTGCTGCATTTCGATCAGCAAAATGACGCATGAATAAGGCTTTGAGATCATCATCGATCCCTACTGGTGGGGTTGGCAGCATGTGTTCACGGGTTTCCATGATAATCCCGGTGACCATGCCAGTGGCAAGTACTTCCCGCGCTACGAAGAGGTGACGGGGGTGTGATCCAATTAGTAGTACAATTCGCATTTGGTCCTCTCAACTCTGCAGGTGCCGGCGCACCTTTAAAGGGCATGGAAACCCAAGCCTTCTCCTGGGCACCACTCTTTCTGCAAATTTCATGCTCCGCTAGAGATCATCCCAACTTACTTTATGCAATAGCCCAGCGCACCTGCCTAACTGCCCCACCCATGTTTAACCAATCCGTTTTGCGTTTCTACCCATTTTCTGACATTCTGAGCCGATCTTACCTGTCGACTACAAGCAGTAATTGCGTGATTATACCCACCTGCCCTATCAATTGGATTGACACCGGCGCAGTGCTAACAGCCTAATGCCCAAGGAGGCAGCACAAACCTATGAATATTTATCTTCATGAAAATGATATCCCAAAAGACCTTATATTTTCCGGAGCTGTAGCGATTGACACGGAGACCACAGGACTGAACTTAAAGCGTGATCGTCTGTGTTTAGTCCAACTCTCTAGTGGTGATGGAAGCGCCCATCTTATTCGCTTTTCCAACCAAGACTATAGTGCTCCGAACCTTTCGGCTTTGCTCCAAAACCCCGATAATGAAAAAATATTCCACTTTGCTCGTTTTGATGTCGCAGTCCTCTTCGAACATCTCAAAGTTTGGACTGAACCAGTATATTGTACGAAGATAGCCTCCAAAATTGCTAGAACCTATACAGATAAGCATGGTCTTAAAGATTTGTGTAGGGAACTCCTAGGCAAAGAACTCTCCAAGGCACAGCAGAGTTCTGATTGGGGGGCAGAGACCCTGTCGGCAGAGCAGAAAGCATATGCTGCGCACGACGTACTTCACCTCCACAAACTTAGACAACAATTGAATGTGATGCTTGAACGCGAGGGAAGGGAATCTCTAGCTATGGAGTGCTTTTCTTTCATTAAAACCCGCGCAAAATTAGACCTAGCAGGCTGGGGAAGCAGCGATGTTTTTTCCCATTGACAGCATCTATTTATATTCTGGATGTCAATTGATTTATTTGAGTCATTCGCGCATTATTTAGGCTAAAGCGATGATGTAATGGCTGTAGCCAGCCTTTCTAGACACGGATCGCTACGGGCCATTATTTATAACGAGTTATCTGAAAAAAATACCGCGGACACCACCATAATTATGGACAATGACACTGGCGCAAGTCCCCAAGAAAGGCCTGATGATCTAGCTACAGGCCGGCGAGTTCTAGAGAAAGAGGCCCGGGCGCTCGAAAACTTATCCTCTTCTCTGGGCCCAAGCTTCATAGCTGCAGTCGACGCTCTGTCAGCCGTTGAAGGGCGGGTTGTCATTACTGGCATGGGTAAAAGTGGTCACATAGGACGTAAAATAGCAGCTACTATGGCGTCTACTGGAACACCTTCATTGTTTGTCCATCCGGCTGAAGCGAGCCATGGGGACCTTGGCATGATCACACGAGATGATATCGTTATCGCCCTCTCTAATTCGGGAGAAACCGCTGAGCTCAACGATATAGTACAATACACTAGAAGATTTAACATCACTCTGATCACTGTTATCGGGCGGAAGGGTGCCTCCCTGGAAGCAAATTCGGATATAGCCATAGTGTTGCCCGACTCGCCAGAAGCCTGCCCCCTCGGCCTTGCTCCTACTACCTCCACAACAATGACCCTAGCACTTGGCGACGCTTTGGCTGTGGCACTCTTGGAAAGAGCATCATTCTCCCCTTCGATGTTCCAAGAGCTTCACCCTGGGGGGAGCCTTGGACACCATTTAGTAACCGTTAAGGACATCATGCACCAAGGGGACGATATGCCACTGGTAGAAAGAGGCCTTTTAGTTTCAGAGGCAATTCTTATTATGACAGCTAAGGCCTTTGGTTGTGTTGGGGTTATTGATCACCAAGGTCACCTGGCGGGGATCATCACAGACGGCGACCTAAGGAGAAATATGGCGTCTAATTTACTAAAGCTCCAGGTGGAGACGATAATGACTCCGTCACCTAAAACCATACTTCCAAATGCATTGGCTGCCGAAGCCGTGTGGACCATGAACCAAAATTCAATCACTAGCTTATTCGTGGCAAAAAATAGTAAGCCACTCGGTATACTTCACATGCATGATTGTCTGCGCGCAGCTGTGGCGTGAGAGGGCAACAACTCGAAACCAGCCAACCTCCAGAGGGTGAAATGGCTCCTGAAAGCAAGAGATTGCTGAGAAGATGGCATGGACGCTATCTGGGGATCGACCAAATTCGTGTGCAGTTTGAAAATCAGAAGCAAGCCAGAACACTAAAGTGGCTTTTGCCAACTGGCGCCCTAGCTATAGTTGGCATAATAACTTTTGCCTGGATCAATCCGACGACCAAGTCTTTTAGATTGGATTATGCTGCAGCACATGTGAATTTTTCGGGACAGGATGAGATGTTGCAACCCCAATTTCTAGGTGTAGACGATAAACAACAACGCTATACCCTTACTGCTGAAGTCGCGATGCGGCCTGAAAGAGGGCACCAACAGGTGTTCCTGATGAAGCCCGCCGCAGACATAGCCTTAGCTAATGGAGATTGGTTGACACTTAAAGCTGAGCAGGGCATCTATGATGGGGAGGCCAAAACCCTAGAACTACAGGGAGCTGTTAGCATGTATGTGGACAATGGTTTTGAAATGCATACTGAAAAAGTAGAGTTTGACCTCTCCCAGGGCAGCGCTCATGGGGACGAGGCAGTCTTTAGCCAAAGCCCTTGGGGAACTCTCAAAGCGAATGGCTTCCAATACTCACCTGATGGCCAAGTCTTTCTGTTTTCTGGCCGCCCTGTTCTTTTGCTGCACGGACACCAAGAGGTCAGCATTAAATGACCTTTGGCGGAAAAGTATTTGGATTAGTGGGGCTTTGCGTCCTGCACTTCTATGCCGATCTAGGTCCCTCTTGTGCTCAATTTGAGAATGATTCAGCAGCGCCCATTGAAATTGTTGCGGATTCAATGGAATGGTTAAATGAGGAGAAAATAGCGATAGCCAGAGGCAACGCCGACGCTGTGCAGGGTCGGTACACCCTCAGCGCCCATGTTTTGATTGCCCACATTGCCGACGAGCCAGATGGAAACCAAAAATCAAATTCGCAAATCAGCCTGATTGAGGCTGAGGGCAACGTGCTATTAATCACACCAAATGAAAAAGCACGAGGTAGTATAGGTATTTACGATGTGCGAAACAAAACCGCGATCCTCACAGGCAATGTGGTACTGACCCAGGGCGAGAATGTACTACACGGCGAACGGCTAGTAATGGACTTAGACACAGGGCACAGTCGGCTTGAAGGCGCGATCGGGCCTACAGACCGGACAGAAAACGGGCGGGTGAAAGCTATTTTCAATCCTGAAAATGTGAATGAACCCTAATATAACACTTTGGCATGAATCAATATGAGCGACCTTTCAGACCTTCGGCAACATATTACTGACGGAATTGTCAGCAATGAAAGGCCTCAGATAGCTGCCGAAAATCAGGGGCTAGTTGCCCAACACATTGGCAAATCCTATAAAAAGCGACCAGCCCTCCGAGACGTAAGCTTGCGCCTACAACGCGGCGAAGCCGTCGGGCTTCTTGGGCCCAATGGAGCAGGTAAAACTACATGCTTTTATGTAATCACTGGCCTAGTTTCCGCTGATTATGGCAGCGTATTATTGGATGGGCATGATATTACTTCCCTGCCAATGTATCGCCGGGCTAGAGTGGGGATTGGTTACCTGCCCCAGGAAGCCTCCATTTTCCGCGGCATGTCTGTAGAGGACAACATCCGGGCAGTTCTGGAAGTAGTCGAGCCAGTCAGAGACAGGAGAGAGGCTCTGCTAGATGATTTGCTCACGGAATTCTCCGTCAATCACCTTAGACGCACACCCGCCCTAACACTCTCTGGTGGAGAGCGCCGCCGAGTAGAAATCGCAAGGGCACTTGCATCTCAACCTAGCTTTATGCTTCTTGATGAACCCTTAGCCGGCATAGACCCAATTGCAGTTGAAGAGATACGGACATTAGTGTCCCACCTAAGAGACCGGGGAATCGGCGTTTTAATAACCGAACATAATGTCCAAGAAACTTTAAAAATAGTAGATCGGGCCTATATTTTGCATGAAGGAAAGTTACTTATGGAAGGCTCACCAGCCGAAATAGTTGCGGACGAGGGCGTGCGAAGGGTCTATCTTGGAGAGCGCTTCAGCCTCTAGATGAACTGGGACCTAAGTACAAGCTCATAAAAACTTGCAGGGGGAGCGCAAAAATTTGTCCCGCAAATACTGCTAAACCCAAAAAACCGTGAGACTTTAAGTCTGAAACCTCGAGGCCATCTAGAAATATGTCAATCGATACAATAATCTCTCCTGAAGCTATAGTTCCCCTGCTCAAGACAACAAATGAGCATGGGGTTACCGCCGCCTTGTCAAAAAAAGCCGGCGACTTACATGGGATAGAAAATAGTCAAATCTCTGATGCCATACGGAGACAAAGTCCAAGTGCTCTACAGAACCTATCAACGGGCGCAGGCATACTGCACATTACCCTGCCAACCCAAAAGACTCCGCACGCCGTCTTTGCTCGCCTAGCAACCCGCGTGGAGTTCACGGCAGCCAATGATGAGCCGTTTGATCTGATTTTCCTCCTTGTTACGGGAGAATCTAAAAGCAATCAGCATCTCCAAGTTTTGGCTGAGATATCTCGCTTGTTTCGTGATAGATCCCTCTGCAATAAGCTCCGCGGGAGCACAACGTCCGATGCCATGTATGCACTCCTCACGGGCCACTCTAATTAAAACGCGCACAAAAAAATATTATAAGAAGTAGTCTTATGCCATTATCATCACTTAACAAACTCGTAGGCAGATGTAAGGCGTCGAAACTCCTACCTTAACGTTAACAAAAATTAGATTAGAGCCTCCAAATCCCAAAGGCTGCGTTTTTTGTGATTAAAGACCTCTGAAAAAGACTTATTGTATTCGATGGCACAAACGGGGGACGATAAGAGTGGCAGGTAACTTTCTTCTGGTGACAGGACTATCTGGGGCCGGCAAAAGTACAGTTTTGAATGTATTGGAAGACTTACAATATGAAGTAGTCGATAACCTTCCTATTCGACTGCTTCACGCTTTCGTAGACGGTAGTAAAAGCGGGGCCAAACTAGCAGTAGGGGTAGATTCCCGCAGCAGAGGATTCTCGATTAAAACCTTTTTGGCTGCGCTTCGGAGCATCCAGGCAACCCGCGACATCAAACCCAAAATAATTTTCTTGACTAGCGATAACGACGTTCTCCGTTTGAGGTTCACTGAAACACGACGGCGTCACCCCCTGGCAGTTGACCGACCTGTAATAGACGGGATCGCACTCGAGGTCCAAATGATGGAGCCCCTAAAAAACCAATCCGATTACACCTTCGATACAACGAACCTATCTGTCGCAGACCTACGGCAGCTGGTAGAAGGTCAGTTCCTAGCAGACAACCCCGCCCCCATAACCATTAGCGTTATCTCTTTCGCTTTTCGACTAGGTCTTCCCCGCGAAGCAGATCTTGTGTTTGACGTCCGTTTTTTAAAGAATCCACACTACGTAGAAGCATTACGTGAATCTAGTGGACTAGACGAGAAGGTGTGCCACTATATCAGCTCTGATCCCGCCTATCCTGAGTTTTTTAACCGCATGTTCAAGATGTTGCACCCCTTGCTGCCCCTATACAAAAATGAGGGTAAGCGCTACCTCACCATCGCGATTGGCTGCACGGGAGGCCGTCATCGGTCTGTGATGGTTGCAGAAAATCTTGGAGCACAACTGATCCAGGAGCAATACGAGGCAACAGTTCAACACAGAGATCTCGCCTTGTGAGCCTAAAATATGATAGCTTCAAACCTAATGATTAGATTAAAAACCCTATTCGGGGGACACTGCTACAAAATGGCCCGCCTCCACTAATTTCATCAAACTTGTTAAAACCGTAGGATTAATGCACATGCCCGAAACCATGGATTATAAAGTAGCTGACTTATCTCTTGCTGATTGGGGCCATAAAGAAATTGAGATTGCCCAAGCAGAGATGCCTGGCCTAATGGCCATAAGAGAAGAACATAAAGGACAGAAGCCTCTCAAGGGCGCACGGATTGCAGGCTGTCTGCATATGACAATACAAACAGCTGTGCTTATAGAAACCCTGACAGACCTAGGCGCCGACCTAAGGTGGAGCTCTTGCAATATTTTTTCTACTCAAGACCATGCAGCAGCTGCGGTAGCAGATTCCGGGGTGCCAGTATTCGCCTGGAAGGGTGAGTCTGAAGAAGAGTTTTGGTGGTGTATTGAACAGACTATCAACGGCCCAAACAAGTGGACTCCCAACATGATTTTGGATGATGGGGGAGATCTGACAAAGCTCATGCATGAGAAATACCCTACCCTACTAGCAAACGTGAAAGGGGTTTCCGAAGAGACAACAACTGGTGTTCATCGATTGTATGAAATGGAGCATGATGGCTCCTTAAAAGTCCCAGCCTTTAACGTTAACGATTCCGTAACTAAGTCTAAGTTCGACAATTTGTATGGCTGCCGAGAGAGTTTGGTAGATGGGATTCGGCGGGCTACAGACGTTATGTTATCCGGAAAGGTGGCCGTGGTGTGCGGTTATGGAGGCGTCGGCAAAGGCTCGGCGGAGTCCCTTCGATCGGCTGGCGCTCGGGTCCTCATTACTGAGATTGACCCCATTTGCGCCCTGCAAGCAGCGATGGAAGGATATGAGGTTGTAGACATGAATGCCGCCGCCACTCAAGGGGATATTTTTGTAACTGCAACTGGCAATGTGGACGTGATTACTCTCGACCACATGCGCGAGATGAAAGATTTGGCCATAATTTGCAATATTGGCCACTTCGACTCAGAAATTCAGATTGATTCTCTATCAAACCTTGAGTGGACAGAAATAAAGCCTCAGGTCGACCAGGTGACTTTTCCTGATGGGAAACGACTAATAGTGCTAGCTCAAGGGCGCTTGGTGAATTTAGGGTGCGCCACGGGGCACCCTAGTTTTGTTATGAGTGCATCGTTCACTAACCAGGTGTTAGCACAGATTGAACTCTGGACTAACTCAAGTAATTACGAGCCTAAAGTATATATTTTGCCCAAACATTTAGATGAAAAGGTTGCTCTTTTGCACCTTGATAAAGTAGGAGCAGTCTTAACTACATTATCTGAAAAGCAAGCGGACTACATAGGTGTAGCCCAGGCGGGGCCATTCAAACCAGCTCATTACCGCTATTAATATTATAGGCGACAAGTTTGGAAAGCCAGGTCTGCACTAATGAACGCATCGCTAGACCTGTTGCTCCCTCACTTAAAGGCAACGAGGAACTTGGCCAATGCGTTAGCCCCCTTGCTACGCCCAGGCGACGTAGTGACATTGGAAGGCAGTATCGGCATTGGGAAAACAACCTTCATACGCGCCTTACTAGAAACATTGGGTTGCATTGAGGAGGTGCCGAGCCCAACATTTAACTTGCTACATACTTACGAGCTCGGCTCCGTAACCTTCTGGCATTTTGATCTATTTAGAATAGAGCGTTTGACTGATGTATATGAACTAGGGATAGAGGATGCACTCGAAAACGGTATCTGTCTTATTGAATGGCCAAAAATTATGGCCAAACTTCTTCCAACAGAACGGCTGGAACTAGAGTTTTTTTACCAGGAGGAATGCTCTCGGCGAGTATCGTTAAGGGGCGAAGAGGCCTGGAAGCAACGCCTGTGCAAAGTAGAAAGCTACTTGGATGAGTAGGGAAAACGAACAAAAACACTTTCTCCGATCGCAAGGCCTCACGCAGGCAAACCAAATGATCTTGGCTGCAGATGCGTCCTTTCGGACCTATTACAGGATTCAGCAAGATAACAAGTCTTGGGTGCTAATGGACGCCCCTCCAACTAAAGAAAACACGCAGAAGTTTATCGCAATTGCCAAATATTTGCGTGGTATCGGGGTCAATGCTCCGCAAATTTTCGGACAAGACGCAAAAAACGGCTTTTTATTAATCGAGGACTTTGGTGACCAAAAGTTTAGCACAATATTAAAAGCCTCTGACCATAAACAGGAAAGCAGGTTGTACCGGGCTGCCATTTCCCTTCTGCTTTCACTGCAAGAAACCTCGCCGCCGTCATGGCTCCCGTGTTACACAACGGAAATTCTTATGAAAGAAGTTGGTCTTTTCATTGATTGGTTTTGGCCAATGGTGAAACTTTCTCCCATTACTACCTCAGCACTTGGGGCATATCGGGAAGCATGGAATAATATCCTAGCGGCCACCCATACCCAGGAGAGAGTGTTGGTCTTGCGTGACTTTCACGTTGACAACTTGATGTGGATAACAGGTCGCATAGGACCCAAGCAGATAGGCGTCTTGGATTTCCAAGACGCCTTATCTGGATCACCAATTTATGACTTGGTGTCCCTTCTTGAAGACGTTAGACGGGATGTTCGCACAGATTTAGTTCGCGATCTAAAAGACCAGTACCTCGCATCCCAAAGGCTCGGAGCTAGCGAATTTGACTATATCTATGCTGCTCTTAGCGCACAACGCAACACGAAAATTCTGGGTATTTTCACCCGACTTTGGAGACGAGATGGCAAGAGCCAGTATTTGGAGCTTTTGCCACGTACATGGCGGCTCCTTGACCACAGCTTAAAGAATCCGGCCTTATCTCCCCTCCAGCAGTGGTTCGGCGAATATTTCCCACAAAGCGCCAGGGCCCTAAGCCATAGTGGCACCTTGTGAAAACAGGGCCAATGAACGCAATGATTCTCGCGGCTGGTCTTGGGTTACGAATGCGCCCCTTAACAAATGTTACTCCAAAGCCACTCCTGGAAGTGGACGGAATAACAATGATCGACAGAATGTTGGCTCATCTGAAAGAAGGGGGGATTAAGACCGTTGTGATAAACACCCACTATATGGCAGAAAAGGTTGCGGCTCACTTCGGAAAACAAACTGGAGTTAACATACAACTCTTGCACGAAGCACAACTCCTTGACACAGGAGGGGGAGTAGCCAATGCCTTACCAACTCTCGGTGACGATTCGTTCATAGTAACAAATAGTGATGTTATCATTATAAGCGGCAATAGGCCTCTAATTACCCGAGTGATTGACGCCTGGGATCCAGAAATAATGGATGTATTACTGTTACTTCAGCCCATTGCTAAATGTTTTGGATTCGGCGGCCAGGGAGACTTCTTTATGGATTCCAGCGGCCTACTAAAACGGGAAGTCAAAGCATCTCCGGCTCCATTTGTATTTACGGGCGTACAAATACTAAAAAGAAGCTTGTTTGATTCCCTTCCTGCGGCGCCATTTTCGCTAAACTTGTTATATGATCGTGCCCAGAAAAACGAACGTCTGTTTGGCCTACTGCATGATAGCCATTGGATACATGTGGGAACTCCTGAGGCCGTAGAACACGCTGAAGCCTATCTTAGGGGCCTGAAATGAATCGCCAAATATGAGCGAAGCCTTTGCAAAAATCAGTGCCATAGCGCTCGGAACGCCGTTTCTCGAAAACCTGGCACGCGGCCTGTTAGCCAAGCTGGAAAAAGCTGAAACAATTGATTTAGGAAATACAGTAATAATATTGCCCTCTGAGGAAGCTCGCCACAATTTACTCAAAATACTAACCACAATTGCCAAACCCAGGGCTTTACTTCTTCCCCGCACGTATACTGTATCTGAAAGTCTAACGTTTAGAAGGTCTCACCGGAAAGGGGACCTGGACTGGATTCTTCCTTCTAACCTTTTGCCAAACACGCCCCCTATACCCTCAGTGTCCCGAAATCTCCTCCTAGGAAGGCTGATTTTCCAATGGCGAAAAGGGCATGATCAAAATAATCCTCAGTCTTTGCATCGCTGCCTAAAAATTGCACCTACCCTAGGCACTCTCTTGGACGAGTTACAGGCCTTCAAAATCAACTACCTGTCCTTGGAGCAGTCTCCTGCATCTGATAATGCCTTACACTGGGAGTCCGTCAATAAATTCCTTAAAATTGTAATAACGCAATGGCCTAGCATTTTAAGTGAACAAACTTGGCAAGACCCGATCCTGTATGATCAACTCATTACAAAATCATTAATCAAGTACTGGGAGAAAGAACCACCTAAAAACGATATCATAGCTGCAGGGTTCACGGGAAATCTTCCTCACATTGCTCATCTCTTATCATTTATTGTTTCACTGCCGACAGGACACTTAGTGATACCCAGTGTGGATCGTGGCCTGGACGAAAAGACCTGGGAAACTCTCCCAGAAGATCATCCACAATACACAATAAAAAAACTTCTGGTTAGCCTGAAGGTTGAAAACAATCTACTACCAGAGTGGTTCAGCCAGTTTGGCTGCTCAAATTCCATTCCTCCACCCATACGCCCTTTTAACTTTATTCCCTCTGCCTTTAGCCAGGGAGCGGGCCAGGATGGGGCTAAATCGGGCCAAAGAATATTAAGCAACCTGACCATGATCACCGCGCAAAATATCTACAGTGAGGCTCAAACAATCTCCCTTATTATTAAAAAGTTTCTCACCAGCAACCAGGGAAGCGTGAGCGTCTTTGCGGAAGACCAGAAGCTCGTAAAACAAGTTGCACTGCAACTTCGAAAATGGAACCTTGATCTTTGCAACTACACCTCTCATAGCCCTGACCCATCGGGCGCCGGCTCCTTCCTTCAGTTAGTTGCGGAAATGATATGCTCCGTTATATCTCCAGTGTCTTTATTATCAGCCTTTAAACATCCAATGTGTGGCGGCCATACTTCTCCAACCCTTTTTAACAATTTGCGTAACGAGCTAGAACTGAAGTGCTTAAGGGGCATCAGACCAGAACCTGGGTTTTCTGGGATAATAGCTTCCCTGAAAAATAATGCCGACGATCGCCAATTAATAGCTTGGCTCCAAAGGCTTGAAAGAGCCTCCCTTCATTTCTCTAAGTTGGTTAAAAGTACAAAGGTATCGCTTAAGAGTCTCTTGGCAGCCCATCTCGATTTTTCAATATGGCTTTGCCAGACAGGAAAAGAGTCTCCCACGAGGCTCTGGGCATCCGATGAAGATAAACGTCTTTCCCAACATCTAAATGTTCTATGTTCCGCCTTAAAAGAATCTTTTACTCTAGACGGAGCCGAATACTCGGATATCTTTAGGATTCTCCTCGAGAATTTCCCGAATGAGGCTCAAGATTTGGATACTGCTTGTATCTACACTTGTGATCCAGAACGGACACTGTTCAGCTCTTCCTCCCTGCACATTTTAGCAGGAATGAACGAAACAACTTGGCCTTCGATTTCTCAGAGCGAGCGGTGGCTCAGCCCGCAAATGCGAGAACTCCTTGGCCTGCGTGGCAAAGAACAGTTAAAGGCGCTTGGTAGTCTCCACATCTGCCAGGCATCAGCAGCCTCCGAAGTGGTTCTGACTCGCAGTCGAATGATTAACGGAGTTCAAACAACTCCAGCATATCACTTTGCACATCTCGAGAACGCCGCAAAAAGGGCGGGGTTGCAACAAGCTATAGACCAGAGCCGGTACTGGAATGACTTGGGCCAAAATTTAGAACAAAAAATTCTCAGTGTTCCACAAAGCTGCCGCCCTGCGCCAACACCCCCCATCTCGGCACGCCCACGAACCTTATCTGCAACCCAAATCGAACGTTGGATGCAGGATCCGTATGGAATTTTTGTATCTACAATTCTTAAGATTACACCACTGCGGCCTGTCGATGCGAAAGTAAGTCCATCTGATTATGGCCGTATGGTCCACGAGGCCCTGGAAAGATTTGTACGCAACTACCCGACAGATATGCCACCAAATCCCCATCAAAAATTACTTGAATTCGGCCAAGAATCTTTTAGGCAAGTGCGTGTACAGCCGGAAGCCTATGCATTCTGGTGGCCGCGCTTCGAGAGATTGGCACGATATTTTATAGACCAAGAAGAAAAAACCCGAAGCCATATCACCGCCGCCTATGTAGAAATAAGTGGGGCCACTACCATAGATTTAGCATCTGGCCCTTTTACCTTAACTACAAGAGCAGACCGTATAAACATGCGTTGCGATGGAAAAGTGGACATAATCGACTACAAAACTGGCACATTACCAACTACCCCCATGATACTAAATGGGCGCAAGCCTCAGCTTTTGCTAGAGGCCTTGATTGCTTTAGATAATGGATTCAAGCAAATTGACACGAAAACAATCAATACGATTATTTCAGTTCAATTGAGTGGAGCATCGATCGCTGGAAATCACCTGATAATCCAAAATGGTATTTCGACAAAGGCCGCAGAACTTTTATCCAGAGTGACCGAATTGATCAGATCCTTTGACAATGAAAAAACGCCTTATTACTTCGTACCCCACAGTGATTTTGCGCCTCAACACAACGAATTTGAACATCTTTCCCGAATGAAGGAATGGTTAGCACTTACCCAAAAACAGCGCACGGAAGAATGACACCGAAATTTCCAAAAATTAATTCATTACAGCAAAAAGCAGCTGATCCAACAACATCTGCGTGGGTTGAAGCTTCTGCCGGTACTGGAAAAACCAAAGTCCTTGTAGATCGGATTCTCCGTCTATTAATTCACGGCAATCAGGCACCTAATATCCTGTGCCTTACATTTACCCGCTCCGCGGCCGCAGAGATGGAGGAACGCTTAATGCAACGCCTTCTTTCATGGTCAACCATGCCTGAGAAAGTGCTCCGGAGAGACCTTGAATCCCTTACTGCAAGAGCTGCCACTCCACATCTATTAGGAGCTGCCCAGAGTCTCTATGAACGCACAATTAACACTGACTTTCAGCCAAAATTTCATACTATCCACTCTTTCTGTGAGATGTTGTTAAGAAGGTTTCCTCAAGAAGCAGGTGTCGATAGTAATTTTACCATACTAGATGAGCAGAGCGCCAAAGTTCTCCTGCGGACAGCCAGCAACACTATATTGCAGCAACTCCAAGGTCCAGAGAGCAATAAATCCAGAAAGGATATATCCTGCATTAGCCAATATGTTAGCAGCGATAATTTTTCTGGTCTCCTTGATCTATTAATCTCCGATAGATGGCGGTTAGAAAAATTTCTTAGGGGAAATGATGCAATTAAAATATCATGCGTCATTGCGGATATGCTTAACCTATCAAGTGAAGCCTCTCCTGACTTGCTGGTCGACGCCGCATGCGCCAACACCTCCATTGATGAAGAAGATTGGCGCTCTTCGTCGCGCTCCCTGCAAGCCGGTTCCAAAACAGACCAAAAGCGAGCACAGATAATTAATGAATGGATCTCTGCATCACCACATGCGCGAAGAGAACTATTCGAAGAATATTGTACCGCCTTTCTAACACGTGACCAATTGCCGATAAAGCATTTGGTGTCAGCGCGTACCCTTGCTAAAAGACCGGATGTCTTGCAAGCTCTCAGGATCGAGCAATCTCGCATTCTAGCATTCACCAACAAAATCAAACGGGCCAAAATCGTCCGATCCACCTCAGCCTTGCTAAATTTAACAAAAAAAATCCTGCAACAGTTTAGTCAAGAAAAAGCTAAACAAAATTGCTTGGACTACGATGACTTAATCATTAAATCTCGCGTCGTATTAACAACAGCAGACATGTCATCATGGGTACTCTACAAAGTTGATAGGAGCATTGATCACCTTTTGATAGATGAAGCTCAGGATACCAGCATCGACCAGTGGGAGATTATCCGAGCCCTGACATCCGAATTTTTTGTGGGAGAGGGCGCTGAGCAGCACCCTCGAACAATATTTGCCGTTGGGGATTATAAACAATCCATCTATAGCTTCCAACGTGCAAACCCCGAGTCCTTCAACAAGATGCGGGATTATTTTAGGGGTCGCGCGAAGAACGCGTCAGCTCCCTGGGCCGATATTGACCTACAGGTCTCATTTAGATCCACCTCTCCAATATTAGAATCCGTCGATCTTATCTTCGAACAGGCCTTCGCTACACCGGGTGAGTCTTCTAATGAAAAGCCCCTTCCTCTCAAGCATTTTTGCTGGCGAGACCAAGCTCCTGGCTTAGTTGAGCTCTGGCCTATAATAAGACCTATCAAGGAATTGAAGCCAACTACAAGGCCTCTTCCTACTCACGTGTCTGCGGAACGCTCCTCACGAACAACCCTTGCCCAACTCGTTGCCAACAAAATAAATGCGATCTTGTTGACTGGCAACTGCAGCCAATCCGATAATTTTCAGCCTGAAGATATCATGGTTTTAGTGAGACGTCGTGGGCCGTTCGTCTTCGATTTACTGAAAGCACTTAAGAACTTGAAGATACCGGTAGCCGGAATCGATCGAATGGCTCTAACCGACAATATTGCGGTAATGGACCTTATCTCTCTGGGACACTTCTTGCTTAATCCTAATGATGACCTTAGCCTCGCCGAAGTTCTCAAAAGCCCTCTATGCAATTTAGATGATAAAGACCTATTTGACCTAGCCCATAATAGAGATGGTTCAATATGGGATTCACTCCGTAATTCAGTTGTCTCCAATTCACCGTTTCAGGAAGCTGGATTTCTACTGGAAGACTTGCTAGAGAAAGCACAATATTTTACACCCTCCGAACTATATGCAGATATACTTTTAACAAGGGATTATAAAAAATACTTTACATCTCGAATTGGAGTCGAATGTATCGACCCGATGAATGAGTTCCTCAATAAAAGCATTGAATATGAGGCTAACAATAGCTCCTCTCTTGAAGGGTTTATCCATTGGTTTGAGAACAGTGACATCACCAGCACACGAGAGCCTACCCAAAACAGCAACAATGCCGTTAAAATACTTACGGTGCATGGTGCGAAGGGATTAGAATCACCCATCGTGTTTCTTCCTGACACAGTCCAGAAGAGCCGGGCCAACAATCCTATTTTCTGGCCCCACGAAGCACCCTTACCTGTCTGGGTTCCAAATGCCACTCTCCACGACCCAATGACTAGAGAGTGGGTTCTGGAGAGAAAAAGGCGAGAGGCAGAAGAATATAACCGGCTTCTATACGTGGCCATGACGAGAGCCAAGGATCAACTCTATATATGTGGTTGGAGTGAAACCTCCAATGTAGCCCCAGATTGCTGGCACAGCACCGTTGGTCAAACTTTGAAAAAAGTCGGGAAAGAAACTGGTGAAAGGATCCCAACAAGCGAAGTAGAAAATAGAATTTCCAACATTTTGCGCCTTGTTAATTTTAAGTCCGCGAAAAAGAATTTATCGCGTCCTCAGCCTTCGTTCCCAGAGACCACCCCTCTCCCCCCCTGGATTAACTCAAGCTTAAAGAGGCACGGCCAGCAATTCATATACCAGGATACCCCCATACTTCGAACATCACGCTCATTTCTGGGCACTGAGTGCCCCACTGAGGAACTAATCGCGCAGTTAGTCAACTCCCTTTTTCACATTGCTGAGTCTGAAAGAGAACAGGCCGCCAATAAATTTATATCTCGCCTCTCCCACAAATACGGGACAAACTTACTTAATATTGTCAAGGGCTGGGCGCTCAAGATTCTGGGAATAGAGGACCTCTCCTTCCTATTTCAAGATAATACGCGAGGATGCCTCCCCATCTCTGGTCCGATAAAATATCGCGAGCGAACTTCGTTATTCCATGAGACCATTGATAGACTTGTAGACTCAGGCGATACATTACTGCTAGTGAATTTTCTAGTGGGAAACAACTCTTCGGCAAACAGCCCTTCGTCTCCGAACACTTTTTTACGGAAGATTGCTGTAAGGGCATCTTTGGCCAAATTGGTTTTCCCACAAAAAGATATAACCTCAGCAATCCTATGGGTGGACGAACAAAAACTTCAGCACCTCTCCGAGGATATGCTCAAAAAATGCCTATCTTGACCGTAGGCTTTGACAACCTTAAGTTTCGGCGACTGGGTTTCGCCCCATAGGGCATATAATGCGATGAAAGGATAGGGAATGACCTCTAATAAAGTTACTGACTCATCATTTGAGGCCGATGTCATTAAGTCGGAGAAACCCGTTCTCGTAGACTTTTGGGCTGAATGGTGTGGACCATGCGTACAAATTGCCCCAGCGCTCGAGGAACTAGCAAATGAATACAAAGACAGCCTCACCGTAGTAAAGGTTAACATAGACGAGAATCCTGAAACACCGGCGAAGTATGGAGTGAGAGGGATCCCTACCCTAATCCTTTTTAAAGATGGCGAGATTGCCGCCACAAAAGTTGGCGCTGCACCTAAACGACAACTATCAGAGTGGATAAGCACGTCCCTGTAAGTCGCTTCCTGCAAACCAACCCACAACCGGAAATACAGGCCGGCAAAGCGGTCGACACCGTGAATAAACGTAGGTTGAATGGTCAGCTTAGATCCAGGACCCAAGTTGGACATACGGTTTGCGTCAGCCTATAAGCTCACCGTTCATTGATAAAACTTGGCCGGCCAGGTAAAGAGATCCACATACCACGATATTCTTTACCCCCTCAGCACCTGCATGTTGGACGGCCGCCTCTAATGAACCGCTGCATAGCACTGGGGCACCTGCCTCTCTGAGTTGGGTGGCCAAAGCCGCTTCAGTCAGGCCTGCCTCTGCATCGAGGGTAATAGGATACACTTTTTCAACACATGGTAATAACGGAGCAATAAACTCCGCGGGCGACTTGGTTTGCAGCATTCCTAAAATGATACGAACGGGATCGCCTCCAAAATTGAGCCTGATCGCGTCTGCCAAGGCCTCCCCTGCGGACGCGTTGTGGCCCCCATCAACCCAAATATTCGTGCTCTGCCCCACCAACTTTTTAAGGCTACCCGGCCCTAAAACCTGGAATCTAGCGGGCCATTTTGCTCGGCAAATACCCTGGCGTACCGCACTAGCGGAAACCGGGAATCGGTCCAAAAGATCTAACGCCGCTACCGCTACGGCAGCATTATCACGCTGATGGAGCCCCAACAATCCGGGGAGAGGCAGCAGTCTTCTACTAGATAAGGACTGGAAAACTGACCCAAACTTTCTATGGCTCACCTGCCATTCACACCCATAGCGCCATAGCGGGGCACCTATTTTCCTGGCAGCTCTCTCGAGCACCCTGGAGCTCTCAGGCCTCTGTTTAGACACAATAGCGGGCCGGCCACGCTTTAATATGCCCGCTTTTTCCTTCGCTATTCGCTTAATTCCTTGCCCGAGATAAAATTCATGATCAATGGATATTGGAGTTAAAATCGACACCTCTGGCCACTTGATTAAGTTAGTGGCATCTAAACGACCGCCTAAACCCGTCTCTATTAAACATATATCAGCGGGAGTTTGGCTAAACGCAAGAAATGCCGCTGCAGTTGTAATCTCAAAGAAGGTTATAGGCCTTCCCTGATTGACGCGAGTGCAAATCTTTAAGAACCGCTGCAACTCTTCATCTTCGATCAGCCTGCCGCCCAACCTGATTCGCTCGTTGTAACGAACCAAATGCGGTGATGTGTAAACATGGACTTTATACCCCCCCTCTTCTAGCATACTGCGTAGGAAGGAAATCACGGACCCTTTGCCATTGGTTCCAGCTACATGAACTGCTGGCGGCATATACCTTTGTGGCGAGCCCAATGCCCGCAAAAGCCTAGCCATCCGAGCCAAATTTAAGTCTATCGAAACCGGAAGCGTTTCGTCAAAAATCTCCAAAACCGAATGAGATGGCACGCAGCCCCCTAACCAACTCTAGCCTAGTTCCCGATGGAGCTCTCTTCATCTGCCAACCGGCTGGCTGCCTGGGTCTCCCGAAGTTCTTCTCGGGAAGCCAACGAGCCTTCGGATATATTTAAGTCCTTGTTTACGAAAAGATCTATTAAAACACCTAGCTCCTGCCTCAACCGAGTTCTGGGTATCACCCTATCCACCATTCCATGATCTTCTAAATATTCAGATCTCTGGAATCCGTCCGGGAGTCTTTCCCGAATAGTATCCTCAATAACACGAGGCCCGGCAAACCCAACTAAAGCCCCTGGCTCGGCAAGTGTTATGTCGCCCAGCATCGCAAATGATGCCGTAACCCCACCAGTAGTAGGATTAGTTAGCACGACAATATAAGGAAGACCTGCCTCTTTAACGGCAGTCAGACCAACAATAGTGCGCGGCATCTGCATCAAACTAAGCGCTCCTTCCTGCATACGAGCACCACCAGAAGCTGTGAAGACCACAAAGGGCGCCCTGCGATCTGCCGCCACGTTTGCTGCACTTAAGAACCCACTGCCGACCGCCACTCCCATTGAACCTGCCATAAAAGCAAAATCCAGCACACAAACCACGCATCGATTACCGCAAAGTTTACCATAAGCAGCGATAATGGCATCCTTTTCTGTATTCCCCGAGCGAGCATCTTTCAGACGGTCAGCATAGCGCTTTCGATCTTTGAACTTTAGTGGATCTGAGATCGCTGATGGTAAAATCAACGTCTCATATTCGCTATCATCAAACAAATGGGACAATCGCTCTTCGGGATTAAAAAACATGTGATGTTCACAATGTGGACATACTTTCATCCGCTCATCTAACTCTCGATGAAATATCATCTGATCGCATTCTGGACACTTTTCCCATAAGGACTCGCGAACACGCTTCGGACCGACCAAAGCACGGATTTTTGGCCGAACAAAATTAGTTAGCCAGCTCATCGCTTAGCTCCACTGCGAGCCGCTCGGACACCGCTAGAAAGGTCTTTTACAAACATTAGAGCTGCTTCTACCGAATCTCCTCCAATCCGCTCACTTTCCGCGATTTTTTCAACTAATGCCGATCCAACAACCGCCGCATCCGCGTATCTCGCGACGTCTGCTGCTTGCTCCGGCGTCTTAATACCAAAACCTACCGCTATAGGAAGATCTGTATGGGGACGCAAAAACTGCAAGGCGCCCTTGACCTCGTCGTTGCTGGCAGTCCCAGTTCCCGTTATACCTGTGATGGAAACATAATAGAGAAAACCTGTAGTATTCTTCAGAACAGTTGGCAACCGGCTGGCATTAGTAGTAGGGGTTACCAAGCGGACAAAGTGAACGCCAGCCTCAAGAGCTGGCATACATAACTCCGCGTCCTCCTCGGGAGGTAAATCAACGACGATTAGCCCGTCAACGCCAGAGGCCTTTGCATCTTCCAAAAACCTCGCCACTCCATATGCATATATTGGGTTGTAATATCCCATCAATATTACCGGCGTCTCCATATCCTCCGTACGGAACTCTTCCACCATTGATAATGTCGACACCATTGTTTGCCCGCCCTTCAAAGCTCTGAGAGCCGAAGCCTGAATTGACGGACCATCAGCCATAGGATCAGTAAAGGGCATTCCTAGCTCAATCAAATCAGCACCAACGCCTGGCAACCCTTTCATGATTCGGCAACTACGGGCGAAATCAGGGTCACCCGCTGTAATGAAAGTTACCAGGCCCCCCCTGCTCTCACGCCGAAGTAAATCAAACCTGCTCGCCAAGCGATCATCCCGTAGCGAAGAGTCGCTCATATACTAACCCCCAATGCTTCCGCCACGGTATAGATATCTTTGTCCCCACGACCACACATATTCATCACAATAATATGGCTACTAGGCAATTTAGGAGCGATTTTTATAACCTGGGCAAGAGCATGAGCTGGCTCTAATGCCGGCAGTATACCCTCCAAGCTAGAGCATAATTGGAACGCTTCAAGGGCCTCTTCATCTGTAATAGAAACGTACTCTGCCCTTCCATTGTCATGTAGCCACGCGTGTTCAGGGCCAATTCCTGGATAATCGAGGCCAGCAGAGATAGAGTGAGCGTCCAGAATTTGTCCGTCTTGATTTTGTAACAAATAAGTCCTATTGCCGTGCAAGATTCCTGGACGCCCACCTTCCAGAGAGGCCGCATGCTTTCCACTCGCAACACCCTTCCCCCCAGCCTCAACACCGATTAGATCAACGTTTATATCATCAAGAAACGGGTAAAATAGGCCCATGGCATTGGACCCTCCACCCACAGCAGCGACCAATGTATCTGGCAATCTATCTGAACCCTCCAAATCTTTCAGCTGACCTTTGACCTCTTCTCCTATAACGGACTGAAAGTCTCTGACCATCTCCGGATATGGGTGAGGACCAGCCACCGTTCCAATGAGATAATATGTGTTTTCAACGTTTGTTACCCAATCGCGCAAAGCTTCATTCATAGCATCTTTCAAAGTACGAGAGCCTGAAGCCACCGCGCGGACCTCAGCCCCTAGCATTTTCATTCGGAAAACATTTGGTTGCTGTCGTTCAATATCGACCTCACCCATATAAATAACGCATGGCAAGTCGAATAATGCGCAAACGGTTGCAGTTGCTACTCCGTGTTGGCCGGCTCCAGTTTCCGCAATTATTCGGGTTTTCCCCATTTTTTTGGCCAAAAGAATTTGACCGATGCAATTGTTGATCTTATGAGCACCCGTGTGGTTGAGCTCATCTCGTTTGAAATAGACCTTTGCCCCGCCGAGATGCGGCGTCAGTCGCTCCGCAAAGTACAAGGGACTGGGGCGGCCCACATAGTGCTTCAGATATCTCCCCACTTCCAAGTCAAAACTTGGATCAGCCTTGGCGGCCTGATAAGCCTCATCTAATTCCAAAATTAAAGGCATTAAAGTCTCGGCTACAAAACGGCCGCCAAAAATTCCAAATCGGCCATCTTTTTCAGGCCCACTGTTGTATGTATTAAGGTTCTTCATGTCTTAGTTAATGTATCCACTGGGTAAAAAGTGAGCCCAAGATAGCAACACTTATGGTCGGAATTATTCAGGGAAAGATGGAATGCGCCTACTATAGCGTTCATATTAGCCGACAGTCGAGCCCTACAACATTTTTGTGACTGAGAGAAATTCCTCGATCTTATGACTACTCTTGAAACCGGGTGCATCTTCAACTCCTGAAGAAACGTCAACTACTTTCGCTCCTGTAACATCCACTGCATTAGCAACATTCTCAACTGTAAGGCCACCCGACAAAACCCACGGCAAGGACCAAGTAGCACCTGCTAGCAAATTCCAATCGAATGCTACAGCGTTTCCTCCCGGAAGACTATTCAAATCAGCAACTTTCGCGTCGAACAATAACATGTCGGCGGTTTTTTCATAACCGCTAGCCTCATCCAAGTCTCGGCTGCTCTGCACCCTCACCGCCTTAATTACTTGGCAATTAAACTTGCTTTTTATCTGAGCAACACGGTGCGGCTCCTCTGCTCCATGAAGCTGAATGACCAAGCTGGGCAGACTTTTTTTTACCCGCTCCAAATCATCATCATTAGGGTCCACAAATACGCCTACTGGAACAATATACTCTGGCAGTTGACTCACCAAAGTTTTTGCCGCATCCAAAACAATTGCTCGGGGGGAAGGGTCATAAAAAACAAACCCTGCATATCGAGCCCCAAAACTGACAATGCTCGCAACGTCCTGCTTTGTTCTTAAACCACATATTTTAGCACTTACACGCGATCCAATCATTTTCAGGTATCCAATGCCTTCTCAACTTCACCCGCAATATCCCTAGCTGCGTGCTCAATATTCAATGCCTTCGTGATTGGCCTACCTATCACTAAAAAATCGGCCCCGGCCTCTATAGCTTCATACGGGGTCATTATACGCTTTTGATCATTACTGTCTGCTCCATGGGGTCGGATGCCCGGCACAACGAGCTTAAAATTACTGCTGCACACACCCCTCAGTCTTCGCAGTTCGTGTGCAGAACAGACCACTCCATCAAGACCACTTCTCTCAGAAAGCTCTGCAAGGCGCAAAACTTGGTCATCAACTCTCCCTTTGACACCTATGTTAGCTAAGTCTTCCTGCCCAAAACTTGTTAGAACCGTTACGCCCAGTAGGGCAGGCGGAGCTATGCCTAATTTCAATGCAGATTCTTCGTTGCTATCAACGGCAGCCTTTATCATATCCTCCCCGCCAGCTGCGTGAAGAGTGATCAGAGAAGGGCGACAACTGGCCACAGCGGTAACAGCACCAGCCACAGTATTCGGAATATCAAAAAATTTCAGATCTAGGAAAACGGACGCTCCCGACTCCAGAAGGCGGCGCACACCGTTAGGCCCGTGCCGACCAAAAAACTCCAAACCTAGCTTCACCCCGGCAACATAATCTCTTACTTCTTCCACTATCGATATAGCCAAATCGATATCCACCGTGTCTATTGCACAAAAAACACGAGAATTCCTGTTCCTATTCATGAAGTCAGCAACTAAATAGGAAATTAGAAAAATTCGACACGATCAACCTTTCCCGTCACTCGATGGAAAAACACCATTGTTTTTTGCAGACGCCACAAACTGCTTATCAGACAATCTTTTTTGACGGATCACCGAACGCAAAGCAAGCCGAACTCCAAAGCTGGAGGCAAAACCTACAGCTCCGCCTACCAGAACTCCGACAAACAAAACGCCAATTAGTGCTAAATATATGGGCAATTCAATAACAACTGCCAAAGGAAAAAAATTTAACTCCACCAGCCCCCTGTTTGAAACAGCAAATACCACGAGGGCGACTAAGACTAAAAATGCTATTGCATACTCAAAGATCCGAACAAAACCCAAAACCCCTCCGTAAACCAGAAGCCAAGCAGCTATGTATCGTTAAGGCGCTTGCGGAGGGCCTTACCTGGTTTAAAGTAAGGGACAACCTTCTCTGGCACATCGACAGCCGCCCCAGTCCTCGGGTTTCGTCCTGTGCGAGCGCTCCGCCTTTTGGTCGAAAACGCCCCAAAGCCCCTCAACTCAACACGATCCCCCTTCTCTAGAGCAGCCGACATCTGTTCAAATATAGTTGCCACAATCCGCTCAACATCTCGTTGGTACAAGTGCGGATTACTTGCAGCCAACGCGAGGATAAGTTCTGACTTGGTCATCTCTTGCTCCCAATAAAGGCCCTCGTGGTGCTTTACCGCACTCCTAAACACCAAATCAAATGCTCAAGGACAAACCAGCGTCAAAGGCCAGACTTACGGTGCCGAGCTCACAGAAGGGTGCCAAACCGAAACAAGCCCGTCAAGAGCAAGTCTGCCTACAAAATCAGACTCCCCTATCAAAAAGGCACCAACCCATTCAGAAAAGCCCGCAGAGTGCCCCGTCTCTATTTGGCGCTCTGCTTCCTTATCAGAGATTCCGTGCGTCTCCTTAAGCCAAGCCCGAGCCTCCGTCATACCTCCAATGGCATCAATAAGACCACTCTTATAGGCACTCGTACCGCTAAATATCCTCCCATCAGTAATGTAGTCCAACCGTTCGCCATGCAAACGCCTCCGCTCACCAACAATTTTTCGGAACATCTGGTGGACATCTTCAACAAGGCCCTGGCCCATTTCTCGCCCAGCTGGCGACATGGGCTCGAGAGGGTTCGGCTGGGCCTTGAGAGGACCGCTTCGCAGAGTTTCGTGCCCAATTCCAGCCATGCGCATTAGCTCAACGAAGTTAGTCGCCTCCAAGACAACACCAATAGACCCTGTGACAGTACTTTCCCTAGCAAATATGCGCTCTGCGGCTAAGGCCACCATGTAGCCTCCAGAAGCAGCCACACCACCCATCACTGTTACCACAGGCTTCTCGCCAGCTAGACGGCGAAGAGACCTGTATAAGGACTCACTTGCCGCTGAACTACCGCCAGGGCTGTTCACATAAACAATTAAGGCAGCTAGGTCAGTGTCTTCTACAAGAGCGTCGATTGCCCTGGCACGCTTTCTATCGTCAACAATAACCCCTTCCACAGTCAGCAGGCCGACGTAGGCACCGCGATCAAGCATCCCCTCTTTGCCGAGCAAGGAGCCAACAAATAGCACGATAACAATGGCAGATATGGCACGCCATAAAAGCACCGTTCGTTGCAGACGTCGTCGATCCGCCACCATATCAGTTAAGAGTGACATGTTCCCTTCAAGCCCAATCCACTGCACGGAGGCCTATGAATGGATGCCGCCCAACTATATTTTCCCGCAGTTCCATAAAGCTGCCCAATTAGCCCCCGCTGCACCTTGCCAGCCCGCGGGGCCCCAGGAAAACCAAGATAAAATCTATTAGTCTTATATCTTCAAAAATACCTATTTGCTTTCCTCGCTACTCACGTTCCGATGCAGGACCATCTCCCACTTCCGAAGACGGACCGCTCTCATCTGCAGCACTTTCTTCCTCGCTTTGGGATTCCTCTTCCTTTTGACTGATAGCAGCGCCTAGAATTTCCCCTAAACTAGCCCCACTAGAGGAAGATCCATATTCCTCCATCGCCCGCTTTTCTTCTTCAATTTCCAGAGCTTTTACAGAAAGGGTAATCCTTCTTCCCCCCTGGTCAATATTGCTGATCTTCGCATCCAGCTTTTCGCCAACAGAAAACCGGTCAGGCCTCTGCTCACTCCGGTCACGAGCAAGATCCGCCCGTCGAATATTTCCGATCACACCGTCTGTCAGGCTCACTTCAAGGCCGCTTTCGGTCACTTTCGAAATCATGCAGGTCACAATCTGATTTTTTTTCAGAGTTTCTGCGGCCCCAGCAAATGGATCCTCTGTCAATTGTTTGATACCTAAACTAACACGTTCCTTCTCGACATCGATATCGAGAACACGGGCTTTGATTTGATCACCTTTCTGGTACTGTTCAACAGCCTCTTCCCCAGAGCTATCCCAGGCAACATCGCTAAGATGAATTAACCCGTCCACATCGCCAGCCATTCCAACGAAAAGGCCAAATTCAGTAATATTTTTGATTTCGCCTTCTACTATTGTTCCCACGGGGGTTTTTTGCAGGATATCCTCCCAAGGATTGGCCTCACACTGTTTTAGCCCTAAACTAATGCGGCGTTTCTCTGGATCTACATCTAACACCATTATCTCAACCTGTTCGCTTGTAGATACAATCTTCCCAGGATGAATGTTTTTCTTCGTCCAACTCATTTCAGATACATGAACCAAGCCTTCAACACCAGCTTCCAACTCCACAAAGGCCCCATAATCCGTGATATTCGTTACGCGCCCCGTAAACTTACCCCCTTCGGGATACTTTGCTGCCGCCCCATCCCACGGATCTTGCTCAAGCTGTTTCATGCCAAGGCTAATCCGTTCTGTTTCTAAATTGAAACGTATCACCTGCACCTTTACAGACTGCCCAATTGTCAGAGCCTCGGAAGGATGGCTAATTCTCCTCCAAGCGATATCGGTGACGTGGAGCAGGCCATCTACCTCTCCGAGATCAACAAAGGCTCCATAGTCAGTAATATTTTTGACAACCCCGTCAAGCACTTGGCCCTCTTTTAACCCTGACAGCAGTTCTGCTCTTGCCTCGGCACGAGATTCCTCCATCACCGCACGTCTGGACACCACAATATTGCCTCGACGCCTATCCATCTTGAGGATCTGAAAAGACTGTTTATTTGCCATCAGTGGCGAAATATCACGCACCGGACGAACATCGACCTGACTTTGGGGCAGAAAGGCTACCACCCCACCAAGGTCCACAGTAAACCCACCTTTAACCCGACCAAAGATTGTGCCCTCTATCCGGGTAGTATCAGCAAAGGATTTTTCTAGCAAAACCCACGCTTCCTCGCGCCTAGCTCGCTCCCTGCTAAGGCCAGCTTCACCATTTCGGTTCTCCATACGGTCTAAAAAGACTTCAACCTTATCGCCGACCCCGATTTGAGGGTTTTCACCTGGCGCTGCAAACTCCCGTATTGGAACACGACCTTCCGCTTTGAGACCAACATCGATCACCGCCGCATCATTCTCTATAGCAATGACCGTGCCCTCTACAACGGTCCCCTCGAGCTTTTCAGAAGCCATCGAAGACTCCTCGAAGAGGGCAGCAAAATCCTCTTCCGCTAAATCTTGACTAGAACGGTCTGTTGGTAAATCATTCATCTTCTTTGTCTATCCCATACCTCATTAACCTATATCTGCGAACCTGTGCCCCATACTGTGGCACTTAGTCACCTAGCTCCACTCACCTGAACCACAAATGCTTTTGCCGCCTCGAAAGCCGAGTCAGCATCCATCTCAGTTGTATCCAACAACAACGCGTCCTCCGAGGGAACCAAAGGGGACAGTTTTCGGCGGCAGTCCCGCTCATCCCGCTCCCTGATTTCCTGAAGAACCCTGGACCTTATACTTGGTACGCCTCGACCAAGCAACTCCCTATATCGGCGTTCCGCACGGGCTTCTTGGCTCGCTGTAACAAAAATTTTTACATCCGCAGCTGGTAGCACCACCGAACCGACGTCACGCCCATCTAAGATAGCTCCAAGCGCTGAGCCGGGCGGAGCCTTAGAAAATTCCCTTTGGTATTTCAAAAGGGCTAATCTAACTTCCTTCTGGGTTGCAATAACAGAAGCGACTAAACCTACTTTTTCTTCCCTTAGTTCCCCCTCAGCCGCCTTAATCTTACCGATATTCCTGGCCACTCCTGAGACTGCTTTCTCATCTAGAGGGTCCAGATCCAGAGATATCACCCTGGCAGCCACGGCACGGTATAATAAACCTGTGTCCAAATGGGCCAAAAAGAACTCCGCAGCGAGGCGGCGTGAAAGAGTCCCCTTTCCAGCAGCAGCCGGCCCATCTATTGCGATTATCATAGATCCGCTCTCTCAACCATCACAACCGGACGCCTAAAAGGGCCATATCGTCGGTAAACCCAGGATAACTTGTCGCCACCATAGACATATCATCTATCATTATTGGTTGTGGGCAAGTGAGCCCCATGACAAAGAAAGCCATTGCAATTCTATGGTCCCCGTGAGTGCGGATCTTCGGCATATCGCGCCACCTAGCCCGACCTCCGCCACCAACAATGGTCATGACATTTCCCTTCTCTTCAACCTTTACACCACATTTGGTTAAGCCCTCAACAATTGAGGTAAAACGATTGCTTTCTTTGACTCGGAGCTCCCCCAAGCCCTGCATCACAGTAACTCCATCAGCGCAGGCGGCAGCCATAGCTAAGATTGGATACTCATCAATCATGCTAGGAGCCCGATCTGCCGCGACATTGATGCCCTTGAGCGCTGAAGTCCGTGCCGTTATATCTGCGATCGGCTCCCCCCCAGCTGCCCCACGCGAGATAATCTGAAGATCCGCCCCCATTTCTTTGAGACAATCAAATAACCCCATACGGCTCCTATTAACTCCAACCCCCTTCACACAAACTTCTGAATTTTTCGTTAGAAGCGCCGCAACAATTGGGAAAGCCGCCGACGAAGGGTCTCCGGCTATCACTAGATCTTGTGAAATTAATTCGGGCTGACCTGATACATAAACCTGACGTCCACCATTAAGCGCCTCCACTTGGACATCTGCCCCAAATTTTGCAAGCAGGTTTTCTGTATGATCTCGTGTTAACCTATCTTCCGTAACGCTCGTCACCCCGGGGCAATGCAGGCCAGCCAGCAAAATAGATGATTTTACCTGAGCGGAGGCGACAGGGAGATGATACTCAATAGGAATTAAGCTGTTCTTTCCCCTGACAGTGGCGGGCAACCCGCCACCTTCAGAAAGGCTGATGCTCGCCCCCATATCGCTTAAGGGCTTAACAACGCGGTCCATAGGTCGACCACTCAGAGACTCATCACCAATAAAGACAGCCGTTATTGGATTCCCTGCCACCACCCCCATTAGTAGGCGCGCAGCAGTCCCACTATTGCCAAGGTTCAAAGGGCCCACTGGGTCCGTTAGGCCGCCTATACCTGCACCATGAACAAGAACACTATTTCCATTAGATTCAGAAATCCAGATCCCGAGCTGCCTTAATGCTTCGATAGTGCACCTGACATCGTCTGACACTAAAAGCCCTGTCAGTCGACTGCATCCAGCCGATAATGCGGCTATTATCAAGGCCCTATGGGAAATTGACTTATCGCCTGAACCGGAAAGGACACCGCACAAGTTGTTATTGGAGGATACTTCAATAGGGGTCACAGCGTTTTGTCCCATCGCCATATGTATCTGTATTTGGAATGATAACCTCTCTCTACCACAGCTTCCAAGTGGTTGCGACTGGAACATAGATTTCTTTTTTGCTTTGACAGAAGCACGTTATCGTGGCAAAGGGCGCTGCATAAGTATAAGTACCATGCTAAATGAGGCACGCCATGGCAAAACATGAATGGGGCACTAAGCACGCTTGCAGCAATTGTGGTGTTATCTTTTACGACATGCTGAAATCTCCACCATCTTGTCCGTCATGCGGCACCAAGGTTAAACCAGCCAATCGAGGATCACCACAACCACAACCCAAAGTGGTCCCTGAGAAACCCGCACCCACTGAGAATTCAATTGGGCTTGAGGGGGATGAAGCATTACCTGTAGCTGACGAACCCGAAGACAAGGAGCTCCTTGAACAGGTGGAGGATGATGTGGAAAGCGATGTTAACGAAGTAATAGAGGCTGGGGTGGGTGGCAAAACTACTGACTAATAACGAGGGCCGGGGGAAGGACTAATAGAAAAGGGGCTATAGCTCAGTTGGGAGAGCGCTTGAATGGCATTCAAGAGGTCGTCGGTTCGATTCCGACTAGCTCCACCACTATCAAAAACCGCTCGGTGGACTGTGCATACTGGTCAAAACCCCCTCAAGCGAAAATTGGTTTGCACCGTTTCCTAGTAGGAGCTTAGCCTTGCAGAGAAACAGCGGGTCAATTGTCAATGAACCGAAGACCTTATGGCAAAAATCCTGTTAACCCTCGTGGCAGCCTGCACCCTCTGCACAACCACTAACCATTTTTGCCGTGTCAACGCTCACCTAGATCCCCTTGAATATCTTGGTCACAAACGATTAGAAAATTTTTTATAATCCTATTAGGCATCTGGTATAATGGCTATAGCTCTGCAAGAAACGCGGGTCTGGGTTGCGACTAGATGCCTTGTGGTCACCGCGTGAAACCCATATCTTTTCTAAACGTGGAGGCTAACCGCTAAACTGCGGCCCTCGGAATTTCTGATTCAGATCAATCTAGAGTAGGCATGAAAGTTAAAACTGCATTTTTTAGTGTTGTGTTTATAGTCGCTGTCGCCGGCGGAGGCACCTATGGGCTTAATTGGTGGAAGCTAAATAAGGACCTTGTGACAACGGATAATGCCTATATTCGCGGTCATGTCACAGTAATAAGCGCCCTCGTAACTGGGGAGATAGAAGAAGTTCACGTTCTCAATAATGATTTCGTAAAAGCTGGTGAGCCGCTGGTGAGCTTCAAACCGGCTGGTTACGAGGCCGCCGTGGACGCGCAACGGGCTAAGCTTCGTGCTGCAAATGCCGATATTCAGGTTGGTCTCGCTGATGTGGATAATCTGAAAGCAAAACGGAGGCTTCAGAAGTCACTGATAGCCCAGGCTCAAGCCCAACTTACTGCAGCCGAGGCTAAATCGCAAAATGCAGAACGGGAGTTTCTGCGATATGAAGAACTCCTTGAACGGAAAATTGGGACCCGCCAAAAATACGAACAAGTTCTAACGGCGCGGGATATGGCTCTGGCTGGGGTAAGCCAGGCTCTCGCGGAACTCGCTGCCGCAAAAGATAAAGTTGCCGTCATTGACACCGAAATAAGGCGAATGGAAAGTGAAGTTGAGCGCCTGCTTGCCGAGGCAAAACAGGCAGAAGCTATTGTCGACAAGAGCGAACTCGCTCTCTCGGATACAATTGTTTATGCCCCACAGGACGGAATTATTAGTAATCGCAAGGTGGAGTCCGGCATGTACCTGGAAGCAGGGTGGCCGATGATGTCTTTAGTACCCTTGAAACAAACATGGGTTATAGCCAACTTTAAGGAGACCCAGTTGGAAAACGTCCAGGCAGGCCAGTCCGCGTTAGTGAAGATTGATGCGTTTCCAAATGAACCCATTATTGGACACGTAGATAGCATGGCGCCTGCCAGTGCAGCCGAGTTTAGCCTTCTTCCGCCTCAGAATACGACTGGCAATTTTATTAAGGTTGTCCAACGTATTCCAGTACGTATCCTCTACGATCTTCCACCAACATTGCAGGGACGCGTCGTCCCAGGTATGTCCGTTATAATTACTATAGATACAAGCTTGAACTCAGAGGTTGGCCCTACCCTAGCGGCAAAACACTGAAACATACCTTTAGCTAAAAAACAAAGCCTAGTCTTTTAAAGCTAAAATCCGAGCTATTTTTGCGTAACCGTTAAGCGATAGATGAGCTCCTTTGAGAGCGCAGTCGGCGCTTCGTTCTTTAAAATCAAGAATTTGTGACGCATCAATAAATTCAACGCCAAACTTCTTATTTGACGGCAACTTTATTGTGGAATAACTCCACTTCTTCCTGCTTCTGTTAATTGGTAGATGTCGCAATGAAAAACTCACCGGCCAATAAATTTTGCCGGTCGCCGTTCAACGAAGGAAGTCAGCCCTTCCACCGCGTCCACAGAGTTCAACAACAAACTCTGAACTGACTTGAACTCGCTCACCGCGGCCGCACTATTTTTTCCCAAAGCCGTTTGAGCAGAGCGCATTGTAGCCCTGACCGCAAGGGGAGCCTGACTCGCAATATTCTCTGCAACCTCCATAGCTCGAACTAATTCCATACCGCTATCTACAACCTCTTGTACAAAATTCATCCTTAGCGCGGTGTCAGCACTAAACTCATCCCCAGTCAGCAAGAATTTCATTGCATTTCCCCACCCGGCGCGCTCCACCATCCGTATCGTGGCCCCACCAGTTGCCATCACACCGCGTTTGACTTCCAACTGACTAAACCGCGTGTCATTCGCGGCAATTACGATATCAGCTGCAAGCATTAACTCTATCCCAAGTGTGTAACAGTAACCCTTCACCGCAACCACCAATGGAGTAGTCCGCATGGGAGGGCGCAACCCAAATGGATCGACGTATTCCAGCGGAACCAACTCCTTGCCCGCCTTTATTAAGGGAAAGATCTCCGGGAGATCTAAGCCCGCAGTAAAAGAGTCGCCATTAGCGTGGAGCACTCCGCACCTAAACTTATCGGACTCCAACGTATTGTATGCGGATCCAAGCTCTTCAAACATCTTCGGAGTAAATCCATTCAATTTTTTTGGCCGGTCAATTTCGATTAAAAGTAGGTCTCCCTTTGCTTCGACCCTCACCGTGCCATTCTCATCTCGTTCCAACTCCATCAAACCGATCCCTCCCTTTTAAAAACTAACCGTGTCGGAGATGCTATTATGTGGGCGCCAGATGATTCAACCAAATTTCTTTGGGTTAAGTAACCAAGCAATGTCATCAAAACCACTCTATTTTATTATTGCCCCAATACTCCCAATGGGGCCTTTTTCCAGTAGTTGCGCACCCTGCGACGAGCTGGTGCTCTGTTTTTGGATCGAGGTCCAGTGCAACGCGTCTATCGCTTGACAAGACGGACACTGCACTGTCCAGGTCGGGCTTACATAACTGCAAACTCCGCAACACCACTGGGGCTGATCTTTTGCTTTAGTGGCTTTGAGCAACCATTGACGAGCCGCATCTTCGTTCCCGTGCTCCAATTGTTCTAGCCTTGCCATAAGTCGACATAGCCTCCGGTCTGGCTGAACATCCACTACTTTTCCCAATTTTTCCCGAGCCGCGCCCCAAAGGGAGGCATTTAGTGCGGCATCCGATGTTATTAGTAACGCCTCTGGATCGTCAGGATTGGAAACAACCAACGTCTCCAAAACGCGCAGACGGTCAAGAGAGGTCTCAGGCTCAAATATTTTGACATATAATTCAGCCAACTCGGGATGTCTCTCCACTTCCCAGGCCTCCCTAACCAATAGCTTGGCCCTCCTCCCACGATCGCTATCCAGAAGCAGGTCCACCGCTAACCTTACTGCAGGCAAAAATCCAGGCCTCAGACGTATAGCTCGAAACACAAGGCGCTCTGCCCGCTTTCGAGAGCCTTCTTCCAACACAGATGTCGCCTGGTAAAAAAGTATCAAAGCAAGGCGTTTCCGAAAATCAAATGAGTCAATAATCTTTCGGCGCTGTGCGGCAAGCAAAACTTTTTCGGCCTCAAGCCAATTCCTTCCACGTATTTCCAATTCGATAAGGTTGCTTAATACCCAGTCTGCATCTGGATTAAGCCTGTACGCTTCTCGAGCCAAGTCTATCGACCGCTCTATCTCCCCATTTCGCAGTGCCTGGACGAGCAACCCCCTCACCCCTAAAAACGCGCTTTCTGGATCTGACAGCATCGATTGGAAGCTCTCGTGTGCGCCTGACTCATCCCCAGCTAGCAATGAACTCTGAGCTGAAAGAAGGAGGCGGAGCGGTCGCGCAACATCCAGGGCCTCAACCCGCCGTGCTTCTCTTTTCGCTGCATTAGCATCGCCCGCAGCAACAGCAACCATTCCGCGCATCAAAGCTCTGTAGCCCCTAGCCTGCGCCCTGGCCTTTCTACCCTTAAATAGTTTCTTGGGGATACTTAAAATAATTCTGGTAAGCTCGAAAACAAGTGTTGAAGAAACAACCGCAACAATAGCCAGCCCAAAAAAAACCGCTACAGAAGCCTCCACTAGGTACCCGCCCCAGATCATACGGACATGCCCAGATTGCTCAGCTATCCAAACAGCAACGAAAGCTGTCGTAAAAACTACTCCGAAAAATATAAGTATACGAAGCATATTACGTCCCGAAGATGTCTAGTCATTTTGCCCTGAAGCCTTCTCGATTTCTTGAATAAGCACCCCAATTATTTGGTCTATTATCTCAATAGCAGTAACACGCTGCTTGAGTGAATCGATCCAACCCACACCTCCCCCGTTGTTTGTCAGACTTAATTTCTCAATTGTGGTTAGAGCATCATCCAAATTACCAGACATCAAAAATGCCTCTGTTTTTGCCAAGATATCGGCTGGCCCTCGGCTATTGCCGCCTGGATTTATAGGGCGGATCGTAACCAGCCGTCTAAACGCACTGTGTATTCGGTCCCCCCAACCCCCATCGGCTGATACATCGGCAGCATACATAATATCATTAACCACTAAGCCAAATTCATGCTCTAATTGACTTCTGGTGATTACCCCATTTTCACAAAATGGCGTTAAAGTCTCAAAAAGCCCTGCAAGATTCTCCATCTCGCCCAAGAAACTTCGTACACTTTCAAGCTGAACCCCGCAGGGACGGCCTTGCAATAGGTCAACCCGTAAACGGGCTAACAACAACAAAGCTCCCCCTTGAGAAAACTTGTGTCCGCTGCTGCTTTCCTGCACAGCAACAACCTCTCGACGTAATTTACTAATCTGTGATGCAACTCGTCTATATCTTGCTTCCCATTCACGAGAGCCGCCCTCATCTTCCGCTATGGATGCCAGCTCGCCACTGAGGACATCAAATCTTTGCTCTAAATTGAGAGCCCTGGCCTCTATTTGTTCAAACTTGGCGCCTAAATTAGCTAAAGCCACATTGAGGCGATCCTGCTCCACCGATATATTATCCACTGCCTCAAAACGTTCCAATGTTTCTGAGTATTGCCGCTGCTGGACATCCCAGACCAACTTACCACCAAACAAAAATCCGCTGATTGTAGCCATTGCCAAGAGGCTAATGACAATCAGTCTCTGCCGCTTGCTTCGGACGCCCCCTTTGGCCACGAGTGGAGGCCCACCTGAGCTGCCCTTGCCAGCACCAGGATCGTTTTCACCACTAGACACGATCGCCACCACTCTGCATTTTACTAATTGCTGAAACTAACTCTATTAGGCTAGCCATGGTCGGCCGCTCACTGATCACGATCTTCTCCCACCCAACAGTTTCAATTTCGGAAGCAACTGCATTACTAAGACAAACCGCCGCCACCCTCTTCAAGGAAAACGTATATGTTCGCAAATTTACCAACCTCACAAAGGTTCGGGCTGATCTAGGAGAAAAAAACAATACCCCACTAACTTCACCCTCCCTAAATGCTGAAATGGTCGCGGACAAAAATGTTGTCGCTTCACGTACTCGATAAATAGCAACATGTTCTGCACAAAAACCACGGACCTGGAGAGTTTCAACTAAATCACCAGCCACATCCTCACTTCCCAAATGCAGAAGCCGTCCACTCGCCGGATCTGCCAGATTTGTGATAAGATCTACCAGCGTCAATACATCCCCTTTGGCCGATCTGACATTCTGGAACCCATGCTGCAAAGCAGCGTTCGCCGTTGTATCGCCCACAGCATAAATGGGTGTTGTCACATCAGAGATATAACCAGCTAGCAATTCTGCAGCGGCCACACTTGTAATCGCTAGCGCCTGGCAGGCAGGCATTTTAATGCTGCCATTGGCTACAGGCTCAACTGTCAACATTGGATCGCAGATAGCACTGACACGACAAGCTGCCAACGCATTGACTGTTGCCGGAACCCGTCCAACCGGTCTCGTGACAAGTACCCTCAATTTCACCTCACCGGGCAGAAAATTATCACCTCACACGTGCTCGCCTTAAGGAGCTAGCTACCAAGACACTCACAGCCCACATTAAACAAGAAATAAAAAACATCCAAATCACCTTGAAGGCAATAAAAAGTCAGAACCAGCTTCAGCAAGAAGTTCCGCACCAAGTGACCTCCCAAGTTCACCTGGAGAAGCAGTTTCGCCCACTGCTTCCCCCCTAACGATCCTGCTACCATCTGGGGCAGCCAACAACCCAGAGAGAACCATTCTGTCCGCACCTTTTATTTCAGCCAAAGCCGCTATAGGCGTTTGACATGAACCGTCCAGATGCTCCAGGAATGCCCGTTCAGCTGTTACGGAAGACAACGTTTCAGAATGGTTCAGATCCTGCAAAAACTCTATGGCCTCGCCATCACCAGCTCTACAAACTACGGCAATAGCTCCCTGTGCCACAGCTGGCAACATGTCGTCTGTTGATAATATTTCGGTGATAACATCTGTACGCCCCAACCTCTTCAGACCCGCCACAGCGAGCAAGGTGGCATCTACCAACCCCGACCCAAGCTTTGCGAGTCTTGTTTCGACATTTCCCCGCAACGCCACCAGCTGGACATCAGGTCGATGAGCAAGCACCTGGGAACAGCGCCGCAAAGAAGCGCTGCCGATTACAGCATCACGCGGCAAGTCCGCATAAGACACCCCATCCCGGGTAATCAAAGCATCTCTAGGATCCTCCCTAGGCAACACGCAGCCGATTATGATTCCATTGGGTAACGCAGTGGGCATATCCTTCATCGAATGAACAGCTATGTCCACTTCTGAGGCAAGAAGAGCAGCATCTAGCTCCTTGGTGAACAGTCCCTTCCCTCCGATCATGGAGAGCGTTTTCCCCTGAATTTTATCTCCAGTGGTTTGGATAGGGACAATCTTGACAGCATCAGCAGTGAGATCAGTGTGATAAAAGCACAGCTGACTTTCAACGTACCGCGCTTGAGTTAATGCAAGAGGGCTACCTCGGGTCCCTATCCGGATTACCTTTCTCAATTCGCTCATAGCTTCACCAACATACTTCGTGTTATGGGTAGAAGGCACCGTGTTTAAGGGTAGCACATATCCTTGTAAAAAAAGAATTCCTATCACTAGGATAGGACTGTTACACTGAATGTATTAAGAAAATGATTGTCTTAGGCATAGAAACTAGTTGTGACGAAACTGCAGCGGCCGTAGTTAACGGCCGAACCATTCTTAGTAATTTGGTCTATTCACAGGTTGCAGAACATGGTCCTTATGGAGGGGTAGTGCCCGAAATTGCTGCACGCAGCCATGTACACCACTTAGATACCCTAATTAAAGATGCCATGCAGGAAGCCAATGTTGGCTTCAACCAAATAGATGGCGTTGCTGCAACGGCTGGCCCCGGCTTAATTGGCGGGCTAATGGTAGGCCTGACCATGGGAAAAGCGATCGCGCTAGTGCATAACCTGCCTTTCGTGGCAGCAAACCATCTTCAAGCCCACGCACTGAGTGCCCGATTGACCCACGGCACTCGTTTTCCATACCTATTACTTCTTGCTTCCGGCGGCCACTGCCAATTCTTAGTTGTAAATGGGGTCTCTAACTATCGGCGTTTAGGGACCACCTTAGACGATGCCCCTGGTGAAGCCTTTGATAAGGTCGCCAGAATGTTAGGACTCGGATATCCTGGAGGCCCAGCCATCGAAGAACAAGCTCAGTGGGGAGATCCAAAACGTTACCAACTACCGCGGCCCCTGAAAGGCCGGAAGGGTTGCGATTTCTCCTTCTCAGGGCTAAAAACAGCAGTAGCCAACATTGTGGCAAAACACGGTGAGGATAAAGACCTCTTATCTGATCTGTGCGCTAGCTTCCAAGAAGCGATTGCAGACGTCTTTGTGGATCGCCTGGACAATGCCCGAGCCCTTATCAATCAACCACAGAGCACCCCAATCGATAGCTTAGTGTTAGCAGGAGGGGTAGGCGCCAATAAGTGCATCCGCAGCCGACTGTCAAAGAGGGCGGCCCAGTTAAATTTAAATTTTATCGTACCACCTGCAAACCTATGCACGGACAATGCAGCTATGGTTGCATGGGTTGGCTACGAAAGCATCTCCCTCGGATTGGTGGATGGCATGCAAGCGCCTGCTCGTGCTCGTTGGCCTCTCGACCCCGAGCCGCACGTGCATCTAGAAAGAATTGACAATGGCTAGAGCAACTGAAGTAGGAATACTTGGCGCTGGCGCCTGGGGAACTGCGTTGGCAACCGTTGCCGCGCGAAATAATCATCGGGTAGTCCTGTGGGATATTAATCCTATTATCGCCAGCTCCATAAATGATATTCATAAACACCCCTTTGCACTACCCAACGTGGCGTTAAGTCCCTTGATAAGAGGAACCTCTCACATAGAAGAAGTGGGTAACTGTCCACTAATCTTCGGTGTTGTTCCCGCACAGCTGATGCGCTCTGGACTAACCCAACTAGCGGAGCACCTTCAGAACCCACCCTCGCTCACTCTCTGCGCTAAGGGAATAGAGAAAAACACAGGCCTACTAATGACCGATGTCTTAGAAGAAACGATACCTGGTACTCGCGCCGTTGTTCTCTCTGGCCCTACTTTCGCGGGAGAGGTGGCGCTGGGCCTTCCTACTGCGATCACGCTAGCAGCAAAGGATTCTAGCGACGCATCTTATGTGGCAAAAATCATAGGCGGCCCGCAATTTCGAACCTATGTCTCTGATGACCCTATTGGGGCCCAGGTTACTGGCGCAACAAAAAACGTGCTGGCCATAGCGTGTGGGATCGCAGAAGGAAAGTCCCTAGGACAAAATGCTATAGCAGCAATTATTACACGCGGAATAGCAGAAATCGGCCGCCTTACTACAGCGCTAGGTGGATCGGCGGAGTCAATGATGGAACTAGCTGGGGTAGGAGATGTCGTCCTCACTTGCACGAGCTCGCAATCTCGTAACTTCTCGTTCGGCTGTCGTGTTGGCCAAGAGCAAACCCCAATTAGTGCCCTCATTAAATCGGGCGGCACCGTGGAAGGGTTTGGTACCGCTGCCTCGATAGCCAACTTGTCTCAAAGGCTTCAAATAGACATGCCAATAATGCAGGCTGTGGCGCAAATATTACATCAAGGGGCAAATATCGATGACACTATTTCTAGTCTACTCGCCCGGTCCTCTAGCGGCATCTGAAGTCCCTATCCAGAAATAATCCTAGACTGCTGAACCAATTTTAACCTAATCCCGCAACAGCTCATTGATCGACGTTTTTGCTCTAGTTCCTGCATCCACTCGTTTTACAATTACAGCACAATAGAGGGACGGCCCAGAGGCTGAGCCTTTCATCCCCTGCGGGGGCAGGGAGCCAGGAACCACAACTGAGTATGCGGGGACGCGCCCCCGGAATATCTCTCCAGTATCGCGATCAATTATTTTGGTGGAGGCCCCAATGTAGACCCCCATCGATAAAACCGACCCTTCCTCTATGATCACGCCCTCAGCCACCTCACTCCGGGCACCTATGAAACAATTATCTTCTACAATCACAGGCTCAGCCTGCAAGGGCTCTAATACCCCGCCTATTCCAGCGCCTCCCGAAATATGACAATTTTTTCCAATTTGGGCACAGGAACCAACAGTAGCCCAAGTGTCCACCATTGTGCCTTCGTCGACGTATGCGCCAAGGTTAACAAAAGATGGCATTAGTACTACTCCCGGGGCAATAAATGCTGAATGCCTCACCACACTTCCAGGTACGGCCCTAAAGCTAGCTCTTTCAAAATCACCCGCCTCCCAACTGGCGAATTTTGAGGACACCTTATCAAACCAGTTGGCGTTCCCAGGAGCACCACTAATTAGCTCCATGTTGGACAAACGAAACGATAGTAAAACCGCTTTTTTCAACCACTGGTGGACCACCCACCCTTCAGCCTTTTTTTCCGCAACACGGTAAATCCCCGCATCCAAGCCCTCCAGGGATTCTTGAACGGCATCGCGCACCTCCCCCTCGGTTTCTGGCGTTACCAGATCACGGCCTTCCCACGCTTTGTTTATGGCTTCTTGTAAGTAATCAATATTCATTATAGTTCCACCTTATAAGCTACGAAAAAAATGTACTAGAGCCTGACTTTTATGCCGGTTTTCTCGTCTCAAACTCCACCCACCGCCCTCGGGATTTGGCCCAACCACTCAGCTAAATTTTCTGTTACAAAATCTATATGTGGCTCCAAATTATGACTATCCCATCGGGCATTTTTCACCCACACCGTCGTAATTCCAAGGTTAGCTGCCGGCAAAAGATTCTTTGGTATATCATCCAGCATGATGCTCATCTCGGGCAAGATCTCAAATCGGGAAATTATTTTAGAATATGCCGAAGGGTGAGGCTTGGGAATATAGTTACTCGCCTTGATATCCTGAATCCCAACAAATCTCTCGGATATTCCCAACCGCGCCATTACATTCTCAGCATGCGCAACTGAACCATTTGTGAAAATGTACTTCTTTCCAGGCAAATTTTTTAAAAGTTCGTCGAGCCTTGGCGAGGGGTCAATCACTGACAAATCAATCTCATGGACATAATCAAGGTACGCATCGGCATCGATCCCATGGTTCTGGATCAAACCTGATAATGTGGTTCCGTATTTCATGTAATAACTTTTCTGCAGAACGCGGGCCTCACGGCGATCTACTTTTAGTATTTTGGATATGTATGATCCCATACGATCGTCGATCTGCAAAAATAAGTCGGAGTCTGCAGGGTAAAGAGTGTTGTCAAGGTCAAACAGCCAAAATTGCGGCAGCTGCCTACGGGCATCAATTTTTTTTTCATACTGAGTAGAAGCCTGTTTCATAAAAAGCCTACAATATTCCTATACAGAACCAGTTAGCAACATGCAGCCAGTGGGCAAACTGCCCAAAATCCTAGCCAGCACCAAACTTAGCTACCCTGCCTTCATCATGGTGCCAACACCATGTTCCGTGAATATTTCTAAAAGCAAAACATGGGGCACACGACCATCTAAAATATGTGCCGCCTCCGTTTTCCCCTGTATAGCAGCGACGCAGGTTTCAATCTTTGGAATCATGCCTCCAGAAATCGTCCCATCACGTAACATTGCGGCCGCCTCTATCTCGGTCAATCTTGGCACCAACTGACCGGAACTATCCATAAGACCTTCCACATCAGTCATCATCACAAGCTTTGCCGCACCAACCGCAGAAGCTACGGCCCCCGCGACTGTGTCTGCATTAATATTAAAGGTCTGCCCTTCCTCACCCAAACCAATCGGGGCGATTACCGGTATAATATCTGCAGCGGCAAACTTGTTTAGAACCGTTGGATCAATGTCACTAGGATCTCCAACAAAACCAAGATCGAGCACCCTTTCAATTCGAGAGTCTGGATCCCTAAGTGTCCTTTTAAGGGGTACAGCACTGATAAGTTTTGCATCCTTGCCAGACAACCCCACAGCACAACCCCCAGCCCTATTTATAGCTGTAACCACTTGTTTATTAATTGAGCCAGCAAGCACCATCTCGACAATCTCGACTGTGGCGGAGTCGGTGACACGAAGCCCATCCACAAAAGAACTCTTAATCCGAAGACGTTCGAGCATATTTCCTATCTGGGGCCCACCACCGTGGACTACCACCGGATTGATCCCAACATGCTTCAGAAGCACAACATCTCGAGCAAAGAGATCAGCTAAATTGTCATCACCCATTGCATGACCACCAAACTTAATTACAAACGTCCTGCCTTTGAAACGGCGCATGAAGGGTAGTGCCTCTGATAGTGTTTGGGCGATTCGCAGCTTCTCTGGCTCCTGCTTGGTGTGCTCGTTTCTCATACCTACAATATCCTAACCCAATCTTATTCTTCATCATAAGGCGAGTTGGTGCCCGCCAGGAATATTTTTAGTTCCGCAAGCCCCGAATTTCTAGCAGCACTAGTTGCAACAACGGACGGGAATGCAGCCGGTCTTTTTGATATAGCTGCATTAACCTTGCCCTTTCGCTCTTCAATTTGATGTGGCGCTACTTTATCAGCTTTAGTCAAAACTATCATATAAGATACAGCAGCCTCATCCAATAATGACATCACCTCCACATCAGAGGCTTTGGTATCATGGCGAGAATCAAGCAACAAACAAACCCTGCGAAGGCATGGGCGGAATCTCAAATAGGTATCAACCAAGCGCGTCCATTGTAAAATTTCGGTTTTGGGAGCACTCGCAAAACCGTAGCCAGGCAAGTCTACCAACATAAGTTTACCGGCAAGGTTAAAAAAGTTTATCTGCCGGGTCCGACCGGGGGTATTGGAGGAACGGGCCAGGTTCCTGCGTCCGAGGAGAGCATTAATTAGACTCGACTTACCCACATTGGACCGGCCAGCAAAAGCGATCTCATCCAAATCCGCAGGCGGCACCTGGCTATAGTCAGCTGCCCCAGTCACAAACGTACACTCCTGAGTAAAGAGCCGCCGCGCGTTTTCTCCAGCCTCGCAGGCCGTCATGGTTTTAGGCCTTTACACCCATCCGCCGCATAATAACCCATTGCTGGATGATAGAGAGTATATTATTCCAAGTCCAATAGATCACTAGCCCCGAAGCAAACCGGGCACATATAAAGGTAAACACTATTGGTAATAGCATCATAATCCGCGCCTGCATGGGGTCAGGAGGGGCCGGATTGAGTTTTTGCTGCATCCACATCGTCACACCCATTGCCAACGGCCAAATCCCTATAATTAGAAACTCTGGAGGAGTGTATGGAAGCACTCCAAACAAGTTAAGAAATGTGGTCGGATCGGGAGCAGAAAGATCTTTTATCCAACCGTAAAATGGTGCGTGCCGCATTTCTATTGTTACGAAAAGAACCTTATACAGAGCAAAAAACACTGGTATCTGTATTATTATCGGTAGACAGCCCGCTAAGGGATTGGCGCCCTCCTTCTTATACAAGCCCATCATTTCGGTATTCAGCTTTACTTTGTCATCACCATATTGTTCGCGCAACTTCATCATTTGAGGCTGAAGCTTTTTGAGACGGCTCATAGCCGCATAGGATTTATTGGCTAGAGGAAAGAAGATAAGCTTTATTATTACTGTCACAGACAAAATCGCCAAACCAATATTGCCTAGATAACCCGTCAGATAATGAATTAAATAGAATAGAGGCTTGGTTAAAAAATAAAACCAGCCGAAATCTACCGCCAGATCAAATCTCTGGATCCCTAATCTCTCCTCGTATCTATCCAGCAGTGTTACCACCTTTGCCCCGGCGAACAGATGATTGGTCACCTCAACACTCTGTCCACTACTAATATTTTTTCCAGTGAGCCTATACTCCACCTGAAATTTCTCACCGTCCAACCCCTCCTTATAACGAAACCTACCGCGCATTGGAGTAGTTTGATCTGGAATTAATGCAGCCAACCAATACTTATCGGTTATGCCAATCCAACCACCTGTCGTTTCAATAGACTCCGACCGCGAATCCCGCAGGTCATCATAGTCAACCTCTTTCAATGTGCCGTTAAACACTCCAAGGGGGCCCTCATGCAGTATAAAGAAACCCAAAGTGGGAGGCTCATGAGTCCTTCTTATCAGACCGTAAGGGTATAATAGTAGGGGGTCGTCAGTTATGTTCTGGACACGGTCCGTAACCGTGAACATATAATCGTCATCAATGGCTATTAGCCTCTCAAATCTGAGGCCCTCGCCATTATCCCAAGTTAAGAGAACCGGGCGCCCTGGGGAGAGGGTGGAATCTTCGGACTGCCAAAGGGTACCAGGTCCAGGTAATTTCACACCAACCCCTTCCTCTGCAACCCAACCAAACTCTGCAAAATATGGCTTTTCGGAAGCGCTCGAGGAAAATAAAACTATGTTTGAACTATCCGGGGAAATCGACTCCCGATACCCTTCTAGAATTATTTGATCAATACGAGCACCTTGAAGTCTTATGGAGCCTGATAATGCCGCTGCGGGATTTCCTGCGTTGATCAAAATTCGACGCTGATCTTCCCCAACAACTTCCGCTTTTTCCATCTCAGATAGTTCCAGCTCAGAGTCTGGCTCCGTGACCCGATTTTTTGGAGCCTCTGGAGCACCGAGGGGTTCCTCAAAATCTGCCCCCGTCTCGGATGTGGGAATTTTAGGCCCAAAAGCAAACTGGAAACTCATTAAGATGGCGACAGAGATAGCTATGGCCAAAATAAGATTACGCTGCTCACTCATGAGTTTTTTTCATCTGTTGGGATTTCCTGGCTTGATCCGTTTCTCTTCTTGACCGGGTCAAAACCTGCGCCTCCCCAAGGTTGACATCTAGATATCCGTTTAATTGTATAAACCATGCCCAGAATAGCTCCATGTTCTGCTAGAGCCTCCAGAGCATATTTTGAGCAGGATGGATAAAACCGACACGAAGCAGGCAGATATGGTGATATTGCCAAGCGATACACAGTGACCAAACCACGTAGACCCGAAGCAAGTGGACTCATCACGAAACCTTCACCACCCCATTCTCTGCAGGTAGAGCATTTATTTGCACCCTCTCGAGAAGCGTCCGGAGCTCAAGAATGAGGTCGGAAAATCGTGCCTCCAATATCGCTTTTCGAGCTAGCAACACGCAATCAAGATCTTGAACAGCATATTCAGAAAGAATCGTTGTAGCCAAGACCCTCATCCTTCGCCGAGCCCTATTTCGTTCGACGGCATTGCCCAACCTTTTTGTCGCTGTGAATCCCACTCTACAAAGAGCTCCATTCTTCAAATCCGGATCCGCCAATGCTATCTGCAAAGAAAGAAAACGGCCCCCGACTTTTTTTCCAGTCTCCTTCACGCGCACAAAATCGTGCCTCTTTCGGAGACGCTTCATGGATCTCTCGCCCAAATTAAGCAGACAGGCGTTTTCGCCCCCTCGCCCGCCTCCTCGATAACACCCGACGACCAGCAGCGGAGGCCATGCGAGCGCGAAAGCCATGCCTCCGCTTACGCACCAATACACTTGGCTGAAACGTTCTTTTCATTCAACCGCCTCCCATTCAATCCAACAAAAAATAAGGTCAGCGGCTGTATACGAGTTCAGAGTGCGTTAGTCAATTCGGATTGGTGGACCCAATCAGTTTTAGAACTGTTCACTTGGTTGAAGAGCCGTATAAAGGTAGTTTGCAATGGATTTTACCTCCTTCAACGCTATTGTGACCGTTGCATGACCCAACAAACCCAAAGAAACAGTGAAAAAGACAAAAAGTTCCGCTTGCCTAGCCAGGTTTTTTGCGCACGAGCCGCCGCAGCTATTATAGTTGGCGGCGCAATACTATTTACCTTGACGTTAGATCTGCCAAGTTTTTTTACCATGGACACTCTCACAGCCCATCATTCTGATCTTACGAGTTGGGTTGAAACTCAAAAGCTTAAGGCTGCTCTAGTGTATGTCGCGCTGTACATGGTGATAGTATTATTTCTGATACCCGGGCCATTTTTTGCCACCTTAGTAGGAGGATTTCTATTTGGACCCGTCCACGGGACACTGCTCACAGTAATTGGGGCGACAAGTGGAGCCATTTCCGTCTTTTTTATTACAAAAAGCGCGGCAGGAACCCTACTCCGCAAGTGGGCTGGCAGCCGAACACATAATCTCGCATCTGGCTTTCATAAAAATGCGCTTAGCTACATGTTTATCCTCCGCCTAATACCGCTTTTTCCTTTTAGCCTAGTAACGATTTGTGCAGCTATGCTAGAGGTCAAAACAGCGACATTCTTTATTGCAACAAGTCTGGGAATCATTCCAGCTGTTTATTTCGTATCTCTTGCGGGAGCTAGCATCTCTACCTTAATAGAAAGCGACAAGGCCCTGACTGCCGATAACGTGTTCACTCCTGAAGCCATCGCTGCCATTGTTGGCTTAGCCGTTCTAAGCACACTCCCAGTAATCTACAAAAAAGTCAGGCGCTAGCGTGATTTATAGAACCAGCACAGTTAAACTAACTCGTGAATCAGTCTTTTCATTTCCTATACAAACAATCCCGTATCTTGGCCAGAAAAAAGTAAACCGTTATACCTTAAAGATGTGGACTTAGGTTCAACAGGTGAAAAATGTCTAAACCAATAGTCCAAGTCTGTGGACTCAATAAAAAATTTGGTCCTGTCGTAGCAGTCAAAAATGTCAATTTCAGCCTTGCCGCTGGCGAGACTATAGGTCTCTTAGGAGGCAATGGAGCCGGGAAAAGCACCACTCTTGCCATGCTACTTGGCCTTTTGCTACCCACCTCTGGAGATATATTTGTACTGGGGCACAATATGATCCGAAATAGATACCAAGCCCTACCGGACATGAATTTTTCCTCACCATATGTGGACCTACCTCACCGATTGACCGTGAGAGAAAACCTAAAGATATACGGTTGCCTCTACGGCGTTAAGAAGATCAATGACCGCATTCGAGAACTCTCTCAAGACTTTGGCCTAGATCAGTTTCTGGATAGACCTTCAGGAAAGCTTTCAGCAGGACAGAAAACTCGTGTAGCTCTGGCAAAGGCTCTGTTAAACAAACCAAAGTTGCTCCTGCTAGACGAGCCAACCGCATCTATGGATCCCGATACGGCAGACGTGATACGGCAGCATTTGATACGGTACCAGGGAGATGCTGACGCCACCATTATTCTAGCCTCACACAATATGTCGGAGATCGAGCAATTGTGTCAAAAGGTGTTGATTATGAAAAAGGGTAAGATAGTCGCTCAAGGTCCTCCCAACACTCTTGTTGCTGATTTCCAACGCCAAAACCTGGAACAGGTATTCCTAGATATTGCTCGATACAATGAGCCGACGCGACAAACAAAGGAGGACGCAGAATGAGCACTGTATCGCACTCTGTTGTTCGCATTTGGGGATTAGCACTCCGACACTACTTTTTGATTAGAGGTTCGTGGCCGCGGATTCTTGAACTTGTTTATTGGCCAGCATTACAGATGACACTGTGGGGGTTCATCACGATTTTTTTTGAAACCCACAGTTCGTGGTTAGCGCAAGCGGGCGGCATACTAATAACAGCTATATTATTATGGGACATAATGTTTCGGAGCCAACTGAGCTTTTTCCTGAGTTTTCTTGAGGAAATTTGGTCTCGGAATTTAGGTCATATTTTTGTCAGCCCCATACGCCCATTTGAGTTGATAGCGGCCCTATTAATGGTGAGTCTAATCCGTACGCTTGTTGGAGTAGGGGCTGCAGCTCTATTAGCTATTTTGATATTTGACGTATCTATATTTTCCCTAGGGGCTCCCCTCACTCTCTTTTTCTTGAACTTGACCCTGATGGGTTGGAGCCTAGGGCTGGTAGTGAGTGCATTAGTACTTAGGTACGGCCAAGGAGCCGAAAGTTTAGGCTGGGCCGCAATCTTTCTCGTTCAACCAATTAGTGGGGTGTTTTACCCCATCAATATTCTGCCCGAATGGCTTCAGCCTATTGCCCTTATAATTCCTGCTTCGCATATATTTGAGGGGCTACGACTCATTTTGATACACCAGACCTTCCGAATAGACCTTTTAGTCAACGCCTTTAGCCTTAATCTTGTCTTTGTTTTGTTGAGCCTGACAACTTTTTTTGTAATATTAAGGTATGCGCGTATACATGGCCAACTACTTCAAATGGGCGAATGATCGATAAGGTAAATAAAAGTGATACTATTTCGACCCGTTGGTGGTGGGTAAGACACGCACCCGTAACCGTGAACAAAGGGCGAATGTACGGCGCATCAGACCCGAAAGCTGATATTGCTACTCCAGAGATATATAAGGGCTTAGCTGAACTTCTTCCTAACGAGGGAATCTGTATAACTAGCTCTCTTCAACGCACACAACAAACACTGGAAGAAATCCGCGCTCACGGTTTAATAGCAGAAAGCGTAAAAATTGAGTCAGGGTTGTCTGAGCAGAATTTTGGGGTCTGGCAAGGACAGCCTTATGAACACATTCCCAATCTGGCATCGCCGCGCCTGCATAAGTATTGGTTTACAACTGCAGACCATGCCCCACCAGAAGGAGAGAGTTATATAGACCTCACAATCAGAGTTACAGAGGTGATTAAAAGGCTAACAAACCAATATACAGGGAGAGACATTATTGCGGTGGCGCACGGCGGGCCAATCCGTGCAGCTCTTGGCCATGCCCTCAACTTGAGCGCAACTAATTGCCTAGGCTTCGAAACCGAAAACTTATCGGTCACACGCCTAGATTTTGAACCCAGTTCCAAGCCGGGGCTAGACTGGTATGTAAGATTTACCAATCTCGTGCCTAAAAGCTTCTAGTATAGTCCTGAAAGAGGTATGATTTTCCATGATCATTGGTCCCTAGATTCTTTATCCGTCAAATCAATAGATAAAGAGGTGCTCAAAAATTGTTCTTACTCTGCTTTAATACAACCCTCAGATCATTGACGTCTCCAACTGGTCCAACCAGATGTACAAATTTTAACCAAAGGCCCATTGATTGTATCAGAGTCCTCACGAACCCCAGGTCGTAACTTGTTTTGTTTTTTGATCACAAAGATGAGTAGTGGACGCAGACAACAGCCAATCATAAACACGGTGGTATTATGATGCATAAGATTCGTTTGATTCAATTTGTTGCAGTACTTGTGTTTTCCAGTTTCACCACAGTTGAACCGGGTAACGCGCAAGACCCCCAAAAGCTGGTGGAGGATTCTGCTGCACTAGCAAAATCACTTTTGGCAGACCCGGTCTGGGCTATCTACCAAGAGCAGTTTCGAAAAGCTAAGGGCGTCGTCATAGCCCCTGATATACTTAAAGCGGGATTATTGGTAGGCGCAGGGGGGGGGGCAGTGCCTTGTTGTGGCACGAAACGCATCGGCAACTACCGGATGGTCTTCGCCATCGTTTTGCGGTCTCGGAGAAGCTAGCATCGGACTCCAGATTGGAATCCAGAAACTTGAAGTGATGTTATTGGTCATGAATGAACAGGCACTCCGACACATTGCATCTGGGACAGCGACACTGGGTGGCGAAGCTGGAATGTCTGTGGGCCTGATAGGTAGCGCCATAGAAAGTTCTACCACTCTAAATCTGGATTACGATATTGTTGCCTTTGCCCGAGGCAAAGGATTTTATGGCGGCGTAGTATTAGATGGTGGATACATAGGACCCGACAAGATATACAATAAGGCTTACTATGGTCGAGAGATAACAGCAGGGCAGATACTTTTTGCTAATACCTCAGATAACGGGAGAGCGGCCACATTGCACGCAGCGCTTTCAGCAGAATAGAGTTTGGAGCTAAAATAATACAGCACAGGCTAAAATTGATGCAGCAGTTATACCTGCCGTCGCTAGAGCTAGTTTAACAACTTGGACTAGGTCTCTTGGCGATGGGGGGGGGCCAGATCCCAGATAAGGTCTCTCAACCTGGCCAGAGAGATAGCGTCTTGGGCCCTCCAGACTAATACCTAGAGCTCCCGCTGCAACTGATTTTGCCAACCTATACTGAATGCCTCGACCCACTACAATCGCTCTTCGTCCCTCCAACAGCGCGCCCGTCGGCGAGGTTTCTGAACACAACAAGACTGCACCAAGCAACAGCATCGAGCCTAGCCAAGATAAAGGTCCATCCACAACAGCTATTAGGCCTCTGCTGAACATCACGTACTCACGAGAGCCGCGGCAGGAAGCAGACAATCTTAGTCCATAATACATGAAGCACCCTGGTAGGCCGAGCATCACATAAAACAACACGGGCCCGATAAAGTCAGAAACAAAGTTTGCTATCACTGATTCTATTCCAAGCCGAGTTATTTCATCTGAGTCGGAGTAAGTGGCATCCCGAGAGGAAAAAATCGCTAGTTGTTGCCTAGCATCCTCTGTGCTACCCAATTCAAGCGACGACGCCAAGAGGTTGCCTACTTTCCAAGAATTTCCAACACTTACCAGGCTTGTCAAAATTGCTAACTCTAACACCCAACCAAAAGGGACTTCCCTCAAGGACCAATGGGCAACTACTCCCACCAAAGCAGCCAAGCTAAGTGTACACAGAAGACTAAGCACACCACGTATCAATAGAGTATTGGAAGAGCGCCCCTGCCGATCAAGTTTCCCAGCCAACTTCTCCACTAACCAGTTCAAAATATTTTTTGGATGCCATAAGCTTTTGCCAGCACGAAACCAGCTACCAGCATACAAATCAATAATGATGGCCCCGAACAAACACCAGAGCGTGCTGAAACTATCCATAAAAACATATCACATTAGTGAACACCATTGGCCAACCAACGTTATTTCTCGGGCGGCACCATATTTTTTAGCCTGTCCGAAAGTGAGAAGTGACCTTCCTCGCTCGCTCTTTCAGCAGCATTCAGCCCGCTCGAATCTCTAGTAGACATATCGGCTCCCGCCCCGACAAGGACCACCACCGTATTTTCTCGACCAGTGATTGCTGCCCAAACTAAAGCAGTTCGTCCCATTTTATCTTGGGCGTTTACGTCCGCGCCTCGGGCAATTAAAATCTCTAGTATGGTCACGGACCCATGGAAAGCAGACCACATTAACGGGGTTCGACCGAGTTCATCCCGAGCGTTAACATCAGCGCCCTGCTTCAAGGAAGCTCTCACAATAGAAAGCTGCTGTGACCTAGCGCCAGTCAACAGGAGGCTGTCTTCTCGCATCCCTGCATCTACCGGATCACCAAATACGAAGGTTAAACAGATAATAGCTACTGCTAGGAAAAAACTATATTGATAACTACTCAAGGTCCTGGACATGATCACTCACATTTCCCGAGAATTTCCCAAAAAAGTTATTACTTGAGATACACAAATAAAGCACTAAAAAACTGCTAATACAGCCTACCTTCATAGAAGCAATCTATGGCTAAGAAGACTTGTTATCATGCCATGGAAGCATCAAAATAGTGGCCCTTAATATTTGATGTAGAGTAGGTATGAGGAATAGATATAATGGTTAGTGCTAAGTTGCGAGGGGTTTTCTGCCCTGTACTAACACCCTTTGATGAGCAGTTGAGGCCAGATGCCAGTCGTTTCATAGAGCATTGCGAAAGCCTCTTGCATCAAGGGTGTCATGGCCTTGCCGTGTTTGGAACAACAGGGGAAGCGAATTCACTCTCGGTTAAGGAGCGGATCCAGCTTCTGGAGGCACTTTTAAAAGCAGGTATACCACCAGAACTCATCGCTCCAGGAACGGGATGCGCCGCTTTGACGGACACCATCACTCTAACCCGACACGCATTCCAATCAGGCTGTGCAGGGGCATTGATCCTCCCTCCCTATTACTACAAACCTGTTGAAGAGGAAGGTCTATACAGGTCATTCGCTACTGTTATCGAAGACATTTCTGACAACGGACTGAACGTATACTTGTATCACATTCCGCCGTTCTCCGGGGTACCCCTAGAGATAGGATTAATAAAAAGACTCGTTAAAGATTTTCCTCATAATGTGGTTGGCCTCAAAGACTCTTCAGGAGTCTGGGCGTACACAGATACCCTCCTAAAAACCTTGCCTGATTTTGGGGTGTTCAGTGGCTCAGAGGTTTTTCTTCGAGACAACCTTTTGGCGAAAGGATGCGGCACCATAACCGCTTCGGCAAATATTAACGCCCCTGCTATTTGCTCTCTCTTCGAACATTGGGAAGGTTCAAACGGCATCTCAAAACAAGCCGAAATTACAGCGATTAGAAGAGCTGTACAAAAATTCCCACTAATCCAGGCCCTAAAGACTGTTGTTGCCGATAACCTAAAAGACGATGCATGGTTGACGGTCCGACCACCTCTGGTGCCTCTTACACCTATTGCCCGCAAAAGCTTGTTAGAATCTCTTGCAAAAGTGGGATATACCCCACCCAACTGAAATTGGAACTTATTAAGTTGTGTAGAACAAATCATCGTCTGTCGAGTTTATAGAAGAAGGAATGTCTGGGTCCCCTTTCCGCTTTCCCTTTCCTGTAAAGCTGCGACGAAACAGGAGAGCTCGAAGACTCTCGCTAACCATAGATGTCGTTGATGGGACTGCCTTGCTAGTGCTTCCAACAAAGGCAACCCTCCGGGAGGGCCAAAACTTTTTGCAGCGCCAAGCTAAATGGATCCTAGAAGAGCTTGAAAAACTCCCCCCACACCGACCGTTTAATGACGGAGCAACCTTTCGCATACTGGGCAACCGCTGCCGGATCAGACACCTCCCACTCCTGCCGGCACAAATTTGTCGAGAAGGGCGGGATTTAGTTGTTGGCGGCTACTCCGAACCCAATACAAAAGTCATTAAATGGCTAAAAGAGTTTGCAAAACGCTCTCTATCAGAAGCCTCCGCATCCAAAGCCAGGTCTCTGGGCGTACCCCCCCCCCCGAATATCAATTCGAGATCCAAAGAGCAGTTGGGGAAGTTGTTCGGAAGGTGGCTCTATATCGTTTTCTTGGAGATTAGTTCTCGCACCTCCTTGGGTAATGGACTATGTGGTATCCCATGAAATTGCGCATCTATTGCAATTCAATCACAGCAATGAATTTTGGGCTATTGTGCAAAGTGTGTGCCCACGTTACAAACAAGCCAAGCTATGGCTAAAAACAAAGGGCCAGCACCTGTTAAGATTTGGCTAAAGAGCCGACATTACTTCTCCCCAAATTCTGGCAGGCAGCCCACCGCCTGATACTCCTTTCATGGGAGTGGCGTCGTCGTTCCCAAGCCAGATGCCTAATGTCAGATCTCCCTGATACCCAATAAACCACGCGTCTCTGAAATCCTGGCTAGTTCCTGTTTTTCCGGCGGCACCTTTTAGCCCTACCTTGACCCCGGTGCCGTCCTCAATAACGGCTCGCAATAAATCATCCATAGATGCAACAACAGCGCCATCGAGCACCCGTCGCCTAATACCGTCCGACATGCGCTCATACAGCACCCGCCCTTCCCGGTCCGTAATTTTTACAATCCCATGTGGCCAAACAAGAGAGCCTCCATTAGCGATAGCGGCGTATGCAACGCTCAAGTCCAACAGGGTAATCTCAGCTGTTCCAAGAACTAGACTAGGGCTCTCTCGAATGGGACCAGTCACGCCCAGCCGCCGAGCCATTTCCATGATACTCCCCCGCCCGATCTCTTCCCCAAGCCGAACAGCAACAGTATTTACCGAACCAGCAAAGGCATCCCTCAAACTTAGCCGGCCGGCATAACGCCCATCATAATTTCTAGGGCTCCAACCATTAACCACTATTGGATCGGCTGAAAAATTATCCGAAGGAGAAAAACCCTTTTCCAGGGCGGCCAAATACGCGAAGAGTTTAAAGGCTGATCCAGGTTGCCTTCGAGCCTGTACGGCCCTGTTGAATTGGCTCTTAGAGTATTCATGCCCACCAATCATAGCGCTAACCGCGCCATCCGGCTGAATTACAATAAGGGCCGCTTGATCCGCTGAACGGTTTTTAAGTTCAGTAAAATAGTCACGGAAAACCCTTTCCCCTATTATTTGGTGGGCTGGTTCAAAAGTAGTATCAACAATTAGATCCCGATCAGGTTGACCGATTAGCGACGGCACCTGGTGTAAAATCCAATCCACAAAATACTGAACGTTGTTCCCCCCCGTATAAGCTCCCAACGGCACGGCTGGACGTTGCCTGGCTCCTTCTGCCACTACTCGTGATATATAACCGGCCATAACCATGCTGTTCAGCACTTGGGAGGCACGTGCTTGAGATCTCTTGAGATCATTAGTTGGTGCATAACGAGTAGGTGCCTTAAGCAAACCCGCTAACATTGCACATTCAGCTAAGCCTAACTCTCTGGCAGATTTACCAAAATATCGCTTGGCTGCCGCTTCAACGCCGTAAACGCCGGCCCCCAAATAAACCCTGTTTAAATAGATAGTTAGCAATTGATTTTTGGTGAAGCGGTACTCAAGCCAGAAGGCAAGCAAAAGCTCCTTGTATTTTCTGCGGATACTCCGCTCAGGCGATAGAAACACGTTTTTAGCTAACTGCTGGGTAATCGTACTTCCTCCTTGCACGACCCTACCTGCACGCAGATTATAGAAAGCTGCTCGCAAGACCCCAAGCCAATCCACGCCGTGATGTCCAAAGAACCGCCTGTCCTCAGCAGCAAGAACCGCGGCTGGAAGTGCTGGGGGTAACTCAGCGAGTTCAACTAGATCAGCATGGACTGCCCCAGAAGTCCCTATAACAGATCCGTTCATCCCCATAATCGTAATTCCTGGAGCTCGAAAATTGCCCGCTAACACCTCAGGATTAGGGAGGTCATGTGCAAAATAAATGGTGGCCAATACCAAAGCAGTTGCAAGCCACACGAAGGAGACAATGGTCCAGTATGCAAGCTGCCTCAATAGCTTGCTAGGCGTACCCTTGGCCTTCCTTCGCTTGCGGGACGGCCTGCGGCGCTCTTTGGCAGACTTAGAACGACGGCCGCCACCGCTCACAGTGAACTACTCTCCAGAGACATCACTCCTAATCAAACATCCAGATGCTCCACGTCCAGAGCATGCGTTTGAATAAACTGCCGACGAGGTTCAACGTCTTCTCCCATCAACGTTGTAAACAAATTGTCAGCAGCATCCGCATGGCTGACCGTAACCTGAGATAAATTCCGTGCCTCTGGATCTAAAGTTGTCTCCCATAATTGGTCTGGGTTCATCTCACCCAACCCTTTGTATCGCTGAATAGTCGCGCCTTTCCGCCCTAGCGACAAAACAGTCTCAAATAATTCCGTTGGCCCGTGAATTACTTGACTGCCAGATTTTGACTCAAAGTGAGCAGGCCTTTCAAACATGCTCTGCAGCTCTTCTGCATCTTCATTGAGTGCACGAGCCTCCGCACTGTTGATCAACGCCTCATCAATTTCATAGTGACTGACCACTCCACGGCGATCATGTTCAAACGACAAAGCCTTGCCAGGAACACCCTTCCCACTCCATCCATCCTCGCCCGGAAGAGCCAAAACGTTGAGACGCTGCGCAATGTAGTCTGCCGCACTTTCGATATTTTGCTCATCATCGAGCAGCGCTGGATTTAACACGCCAGATATGGCCGCCTGCTCTATGAGAGGCGCAGTAATTCGGTCAGCCAATTTTTTTAGCAAATTACACTGAATACGAGCCTTATCTAAAATTTGCCGTAAATCATCTCCAGCATGCCCTTTTTGTTGCACCTCTGGACCAACCAGAAAACGAGTGTCCTTGAGCCCTTCATCAATAAGAAAATCATCTAGCGCTCTTTCATCCTTTTTATATACCTCGGCGCTACCCCTTTTTATCTTAAATAAAGGAGGCTGAGCGATGTACAAGTATCCACCCTCCACCATTGTAGGCATATGCCTATAAAAAAAGGTCAGAAGCAAAGTACGAATATGGGATCCATCAACATCAGCATCGGTCATTATGATCACTTTATGATACCGGATCTTTGCAATATCTACGTCGTCCCCTATCCCCATTCCTAGGGCTGAAATCATTGTCCCAATTTCCGTAGAGGAGAGCATTTTATCGACCCTTGCCCGCTCTACATTAAGAATTTTACCTCGTAGAGGGAGGACAGCTTGATTTGTCCTATTCCTTCCTTGCTTTGCGGAACCACCTGCTGAATCACCCTCCACCAGAAACAACTCACTCTTTGCCGGGTCTCGTTCCTGGCAGTCAGCCAGCTTCCCAGGAAGGGACGTCACATCAAGAACGCCCTTTCGCCGGGTCAAATCCCTAGCCTTTCTCGCTGCCTCCCGCGCTACAGCAGCTTCGATCACTTTATTTACAATCAATCGTGCTTCCTTTGGATTTTCCTCGAACCATTGCCCAAGTCTGTCAGCCACGACACCATCAACGACCGGTCTTACTTCCGAACTAACTAACTTATCTTTTGTTTGGGATGAAAATTTTGGATCCGGCACCTTAAGGGACAACACACAAGTCAGGCCCTCTCGCATGTCATCTCCACCAAGCTGTAATTTTTCTTTTCTCGTACTTCCAAGCTCTGATGCATAGGTATTGACCGTCCGGGTTAAGGCTGAACGAAACCCGGCCAGATGAGTACCTCCATCACCCTGGGGAATATTATTTGTAAAGCACAGCATATTTTCGTGGTAACTGTCATTCCATTGCATCGCAACATCTACAACAATCTCATCCCTTTCGTCGGTAATACACACCGCGGGCGTGTGTAAGGCCTGTTTATTTCGATCGAGATACTCCACAAATGCCTCAATACCGCCCTCGTAATACATATCAACTTCTACGGGCTCTACCCCCCTGCTATCCTCTAAGACAATTCTTATCCCTGAATTCAAAAATGCCAGCTCTCGGAGTCGATGTTCTAGGACATTTAAATCAAATAGAACGTTGGAAAATGTATCAGCAGAAGGTTTAAAAGTAATGCGGGTGCCACTTTGGCCAGTGGTATTTACCTCTGAGACAAGAGCCTCTTCTGGCTCCCCATGCTGAAATACCATGGAATGGTACTGCCCATTTCGCCAAATTTCTAGGTCTAGCCGCTCTGACAAAGCATTAACGACGGATACTCCTACTCCATGCAAGCCCCCAGAAACCTTGTAGGAGTTCTGATCAAATTTTCCCCCGGCATGTAATTGGGTCATGATCACTTCAGCGGCTGAAACACCCTCCTCCTCATGTATATCAGTTGGAATTCCGCGGCCGTTGTCGATCACCGACACAGATCCATCTGGATTTAAAGTGACCTTTACCTCGTCACAAAAGCCGGCCAAGGCCTCGTCTATCGCGTTATCTACCACCTCAAAAACCATGTGGTGTAATCCTGACCCATCGTCGGTATCCCCGATATACATACCTGGTCGTTTCCTGACGGCGTCCAACCCACGAAGAACCTTAATAGAATCGGCCCCATAATCCGCCGAGGATTCGCTAGAAATATCTTTGTCAGTCATATATTAAGTTCCCTCATTCTCAAATTTCGGACAGCTCCGCCTGAAACACATAAGAACTGGGCGCGGGAGCCAAACTGTGAGAACAATTCATGCGATGTCCCTGTCATCCAAACTTGGCTCCCTAGGGAACATAATGCCTCAGTAAGTGCACCCCGATGTGCCTGATCCAAATGGGCCATTACCTCATCCAGCAATATCAGGGGGGTCTGACCAAACAATTTGGACTGGGCATGGGCATGGGCCAAAATTATCGAGACTAACAACATTTTTTGTTCTCCAGTACTACAGTGTTCAGCAGGAATATCGTTCGCCACATGGCTCACAGACAAATCAGTGCGGTGGGGCCCTACGGCTGACCCTCCCCTTTCGGCATCCTCCGCCCTAGCGGCGGCAAAGGCGCTAAGCAGGAGTTCCTCAACCTCTAAAGCCGGCATATCCCGCAACCAGTCCTCCGCTACACCAACTAACTCCATTTTAGCCGGCGGGAACAAAGTACCCAGAGGGCTAGCCAGAGCAGCGTTTAACCGCCAAAGCGCCTCGTGACGCGCTGCCGAGATTGCAACAGCACTTTCCGACATTGTGCGTTCTAGGGCATCCAACCACCCACTGTCATCTGGCCTATAACGAAGTATCCGCCCTCTTTCTGCCAAAGTACGCTGATAGGCAGCTAAGCGGGCATTATGGCCTGGATCGAACCCCCCAACCAGCCGATCAAAAAACCGCCTTCTCTCTCCCGGAGGGTCTATGAAAATGCGGTCCATCTGCGGTGTCAGCCAAATAGCGTGGAGCTCACGGCCAAGGCCATCCTGGCCAGAACTGCGGGTGCCCTGCACTCGCACTTCTCTTGTTCCCTCGGATTTACTCGAGGTTCCTGTACCGATTTGAACACTTCCCCCAGCGGTACTTAATTCAACTGATACACCCCACACCCTTTCTCCAGCACTTCTCCGTCTTATATCCATCATACGAGCACCTCGGAGGCCTCGCCCAGGGGCTAAGAGAGACAGCGCCTCCAGTAGGTTAGTCTTACCGGCACCGTTTCCCCCAATTAAAACAATTGGACCAGGGCCTACCTCCAACACGAGGTGGGCATAGGATCTGAACTGAGTGAGTACGATTCTTTCCACCGAAAGTTTGAAGGGATGCCCTTCTTCACTTTCAGCCACCCGCCGATCTAGCAGGTCCACGTTGCCTCACCCAATTCCACCCACCTGTACTTAGCCGTCCAACCAGTCCCCATCCGCCGGATACCTTGGTTGAGCCTCCAATTTCCATGAAAAACAACCAACGTTTACGCCTAAACTCGCATGGGCATGAGAACATAAATAGTTCGAGGGTCTTTGCCATCTCCAACCACAGCTGGCGACGCTCCATCCTCCATTTTAAAGGAAATACGATCGCCTCTTATTTGTTCCGTCATCTCCAGCAAATAGCGAGCATTAAAGCCAACTTCCAGATCCTCCGCATCGTAGTCCACCTCTAACTCTTCGGAGGCACTACCCTGGTCCGGTGTATGGGCACTCAAAAGGAGTTTGTTTTTCTTCAAGGCCAATTTAATAGCTCTAGTCTTATCTTTTGACACGGTTGAGACCCTGTCTACGGCTTCCGAAAACAGTGCATTGGTCACCGATAAGAGCTTACTATTTCCGTCGGGGATAACCCGCTGGTAATCAGGAAAAGTTCCGTCGATCAACTTAGTGGTTAGTACTACAGAACCAGCAGAGAACCTTGCTTTTGTATCGGAAAGCGACAGCTGCACTTCCCCGTCTATCGTCTCAAACAGTTTGCGCAGCTCCAATACTGCTTTCCGTGGCAAGATAATGCTTGGCATCTTATCTGCGCCCTTCGGCAAATCCACATCAACCCTTGCGAGCCGGTGGCCATCCGTTGCAACGCCTCGGAGATTTCTATGTTTTCCCTCGATCGTAGGGTGGAGAAAAATGCCATTTAAATAATAACGCGTTTCCTCTGTAGACATTGCAAAGCGTGCCCGATCAATCAGCTCACAAATTGCCTCTGAAGGCATACGAAACTCACAGCTCCAATCACCCTCGCTTGCAGAAGGAAAATCTTCCACCGGCAAACTGGCGAGTGAAAAGAAAGTATGCCCCGACCTCAAGGAAAGCTGTCCATCTGCCCCGGCCAACTCCAACTCTACCTCACTGCCATCTGATAATTTGCGAACTATATCAAACAGCATGTGGGC
>CACETT010000001.1 GCA_902562525.1 uncultured Alphaproteobacteria bacterium | reverse complement strand
GAGTTACCTATCGCTATGCCCACAATTTTAGCGGGCATTAAGACATCTGCCGTAATTAATGTAGGCACTGCTACTTTGGGGGCCCTCGTTGGCGCCGGGGGCTATGGGCAGCCATCCTGACGGTCCATAAATTCATTGCTAAAACCAAATGAAAGCTCTGGATGAGCGGTAAGATCAGAAATACTGTAGAGCCCGAGCCCTAACGACGTCGACTCTGTTACAGCTAGAGCGTAAGTGTTGTTAAAACCAATACTGGGACCAAGTTGGAGCCCCAGCCCAATCAAAAACTCTTTCTGTTGTTTGTCAGTCTCAAAACGATGCCGAGCTAATATCTCGTTGGTTAGTGTCCCAGTATATTCTGGATACACGTCAATCTCCCCCGCCTTTAAGGCCTCCCAGAGTATTCTAGTGCCTCCCAATTGGGAGCGGTGGATCGCCTTCACCCCAGAGCCTGCTATCAACTGAGTAACTATCTCACCTAGGATAACTGATTCAGTGAAGGCCTTTGATCCAACCTTTGTCTCTCGTGCCCCAGGTGATCCGGATTCAACCAGCACCAGATACAGAGAAAAAATGACGGCGGCCACAATGCGCATCATCACAACTCCTGACTATCCTCAGCTAGGGTCCGTTGTGCTTTTATAAATGCCGTGACAAAATCGTCTTTAGGATTAGATAAAAGCTCGAATATAGAACCTCGTTGAACAACCTTACCTGCTCGCATAAGAATTATTTCGTCTGCGAAAAACGCAGCTTCTGCGATGTCGTGGGTCACCATCACAACCGTCTTTTTTAGTTTCCTAAATAAGGCGCGCAGGTGCTCTTGCAATTGGAATCGCACCATTGGATCCAACGCGCCAAAGGGTTCATCAAGAATCAAAACTTCTGGATCCAACACCAGAGCGCGCATCAAAGAGACCCGTTGTCGTTGGCCACCAGATAGTTCTCCTGGATAACGATGAAGTGTGTCCAGCGGTAGTTCCATCATGTCAGCCAGGAGCTCCACCCTTTGGATAATCTCGGGGGAAGACCATCCAAAATATTTTGGCATAAGTCCAACATTGCGCCAGGCGGTCAAATGAGGAAAAAGAGCACCACCTTGAACTACATAACCGATCCGGCGGCGTATACGCGATATATTTTTCTCGACGACTGCTTCATCATCAAACATGACCTCCCCTTGATCAGCAGAGATCAAACCCATAATCAAACGCACCAGGGTAGTCTTACCACATCCAGAGGGACCGATAATAACCCCAGTAGCGCCCCGCGGCACATCGAAGCTGATATCCGAAAGAACACCCACGGCCCCATAAAACTTACATACTTTGCGTAAATTTAACATTTGCGGCGATACTACCCTTTCGGTCAATTATGGGGAAATACACCACAGCGACCAGAAACTGAGCTCCGCCGCATCCCTCGAATCCAGCCATGCCGGTCTTGCAGGGATAAATTGACAGACTGGCTTAAGAGCCCAGCGATTCACGCGCTGGGCTCCCCTAAAAACACCCTGTTATTAGGGCTATAATGTCATGTTTTGCGCTGCCACCATTGCAAACAGCATCGGCACAGACAACATGGTATTAGTCCGGGAAAACAGCATTGCCGTCCGGGCTGCCTTCGCTTTTGCATCGGCCTCAACCTCTACCATGCCAAGAGCCTTTTGCTGGTTTGGCCAAATCACAAACCAGACGTTAAATGCCATTATCAACCCTAACCACATACCGAAACCGATAAGAGCATTATTTAAAACTAGCGCATCAACAAGGTAGCCATTCATCATTGCCAAAATCAAGCCGAATACCACGGTTGACAAGGCCGACCAACGAAACCAAAAGAGCGCCTCGGGCGCGATGACCTTCCCAATGGCTGGTTTTTGATCATCTGGAATCTTTGGCATACTAGGTATTTGAACAAAATTGAAATACCACAACAAACCAATCCACATAACACCACTCAAAACGTGCAGCCATCGAATTATAACTATTAGTAGGTCTTCCATATTTTATCTCCTGACCTTTCCGGGCCCTTAAGAGCCGATTGCCTTGACTAATAAAACCATGACCACTGTCAGCACTAAACCCATCACAACCGTTGTTGGAAGCGATTCCAGGGGATTTTTCATGTGTCTTGCTCCTCTACTCATTCTTCAATGTCGGAGCGCGGGACTACCCGTCCACACGTAATCCGACTTACGAGTATAATGGTCGCTGAACGCCTACATGCAACAAAAAAATGAGGAATTCAGCCAAATCCCCCCTATTTTCCAGAAAAAGAGGGGGGGGCGTTTTTCGACGAAATGTGCCACTCCTTCCTGGAAATCAGCACTATCCAAACTATCAAACATTTCGTCGAAAGCAGTATTAACAGCGTCCGACAAATTAGTGCCCTGAGTACGATATACCTGCTCCTTCATCACTCGCATCGAGCGTGGCGATACCATTGTTGCTAAATCTTTAGCGTACGCCATCACGCTAGACATCAGGTCCTCATGCGGACAAATCTTGCTCACCAAACCCATATCTTTTGCCTCCGTCGCATCAAACTTTCTTGCAGATAGCAATAAATCCAAAGCATTGGGAAGCCCCACAACTCTTGGAAGTATCCAATCTATTCCGTGCTCGGCTATCAGGCCTCTTCGCGCAAAGGCTGTGGTAAATACAGCCTTATCGGAAGCAAAGCGAACATCACAGAATAAGGACATGACTAAACCCAGCCCGGCACACGGGCCGTTTATGGCGGCGATCACGGGCTTCGGAGTTCCAGTAAAATAAGTATAACGCATGCTGTAATCGCTGGGGAGCTCCAACTGCCCTTCCGTCGGAGCATATTGCAGGCGTGCCCTCTGCGATTCCCGCAGACTATCACTGTCTTCACCCGTAGAGTCACTGAGATCAGACATGTCTGCGCCTGCGCAAAAACCCCTCCCTGCTCCAGTTATGACAACAGCTTTGACGTCCCCATCAATACTTGCTTCACTCATTACCTCACGGAGTTCTGTTTCAATTTCGTGATTCCACGCATTAAGCCTGTCAGGACGGTTGAGGGTGATTAAACCGACACCTTCTTTTACCTCATAAATTATACTCTGATACGACAATATATATTCCTCCCACCAAGTTAGTCCTCTAATTCATCAAAGTATAAATCCTCGATGCTCAGATGAGAAGGCTCAGATACAGAAGTTTGCTCTACGCCAAATGATATTTTAATACGCTTTGATCTCGTTGTTTCACCCACTCATCTATACACTGTAAAACATAATCAACTACTACCCTGGAAAAATAGGTTAAAGAAGATGGCAACCCACCAATATGACGAGTCACAAATCGCCCAATGGATTCATAATCTCCCCAAGGCGGAATTGCACCTTCATCTTGAAGGAGCCATTCCGCTTGGCGCTCTTTGGGAGTTGATACAAAAATATGATGGAGACCCTTCAACCCCCACCAGAGAGGCCCTGAGAGACAGACTCACCTACAACACATTCCCAGATTTTATTGAAACATGGATCTGGAAAAATGGATTTTTACGTACCTATGATGATTTTCAGTTTATCGCCAAAGCAATCGCGGAGGACCTTCTTCGACAAAATATCCTATATGCTGAGATGTTTTTCTCCCCATCCCGATTCAGCGAACACGGTCTAACCACAAAGGGCTTAGCACAAGCAATCAGATCAGGATTTGACAAAGTTGCCGGAGTAGAACTTTGGTTAATCGCAGATTTAGTGCGCGACCATGGCCCAATTAGGGCCGAACAAACATTGGAAGAAGCAGCCGATGCGAGGGAGTTTGGAATTGTGGGAATCGGTATGGGAGGCTCCGAACACCTGCATCCTCCCAAGCCTTTTGCAAAAGTATATGCCGAAGCCCGGCGCTTAGGCTTTAAAACCAGCGTCCATGCAGGGGAAGCAGCTGGCTCTGAGAGTGTCTGGGGTGCTCTACAGGATTTAGAAGTTGACCGCATTGGACATGCCACCCGGGCACGAGAAGATATTGCACTTTTGGAACACCTCGAGAAGGAAGCCACGCCTTTGGAGTTATGCCCGCTGTCTAATGTGGCTACGGGGGTTATCCCCTCTTACAAGGACCATCCAGTTCATCAATATTGGCAACATGGTTTGAATATAACAATCAACACTGATGATCCCGGAATGTTTCACAACCACTTAACTGATGAATACATGGGGCTTATGGACCATTTCCATTTTTCGCCAGATGACATACGCCAACTAATTCTAAATGCCTTGGAATGTTCCTGGCGACCGACCAATGGGCCTCAATCATCCCTCACCAAACAATTCCAAAGCCACCCAAATTGGAAATTACCACAATAAATCGGGAACCCGTGCCGCTCTTAAAATTATACTTAGCCGCGAGTTTTTGTAAGGTTTTTCCTTCCGACAAACTTTCTCATCGGTTCCACATGAGAGTCTTTAGCAAACGCCTGACGTATGGCCTGACGCTCTACCTCTAGCCCTGCCGACAAGCTCGTTTCATAAGCCGACTTAATTGAAGTTTTCACTAACTGGGCGGCGATGGGACTTTTTTTTGCTATGCTGACTGCCAATTTCAGCGCTTCCTCCAATGCTCTACCGGACGGCACTAAACAACTGACCAATCCCGCCGCATACGCTGTCTCAGCCGAAATTGGGTCGCCAGTAAGCATCATCTGCATTGCCAAGCTCTTGCCGGCAACTCTGGTTAAACGTTGAGTTGCTCCATCCCCTGGTAAAATTCCAAGATTTATTTCGGGCTGTCCAAAGCGGGAATCGTCAGAAGCAACAATAAGATCTGCAACTAGGGCCAGTTCATGGCCGCCACCAAACGCATACCCCTCTACCGCAGCTATAATGGGTTTTGGAAATTGCTCGATGAGAGCCCAATTTTTCTTCCGTTGGATATTATCGATGGCATTGATGCCATCAGCCTCCATCTCCTTGATATCGGCACCAGCAGAAAAAACTCCGCCGACACCAACTAACACACAACATCTCACCCCGCTAGAGTCCCATGCTACCTCGAATATCTCCGCGAGCTTAGCTATCAGATCATTACTCAATGCGTTCCGTTGCTTTGGCCGATTGAGGGATACCTGCATAACCCCATCTTCGGGCATACTTTTTAAAATAATATCTTCCATTACTTTAACCTCCCTGCCAATACAGACTGAAAGTGGTCGCCGGGCCCTTCAAATTAAATCAACATCGTTCCCTAGCTGCATTCCCTAGACCTTTCCAGCAACCTAGACTTATTATCTTAATCACCGAGAGCTATTTCTTCGGACAGTTCCAACAACGACATTCGTAGTAATTTGATAGAGGCTTCGGTAGTCATCCATCCTGCATGAGCAGTCAGCGTAACATTGTCTAGGTTCAGAAACGGGTTGTCTGCGGCCAATGGCTCTTCCAAAAATACATCCAGGGCCGCATGCTTTATCCTACCCATCATCAAACACTCCAAGAGAGCAACTTCATCTACAAGGGCGGCGCGGGAAGTATTGATCAATATTGCGTTATTTTTTAGGTCCCGCAAACGTTTTGCATTAATAATATTTTTTGTTTCTTTTGTAAGGGAAAGATGCAACGACAAGACATCGACATTACCAAGTAAATAGTCCAGAGAAACCTCCTTACATGGCAATCTGCTTGGCACACCGCTCCGATTCCATGCCAGAACCTCCATTCCCAGAGCGCTTCCTATTCTCACAACTTCGGATCCAATTCCACCAGTCCCCACAACACCTAACTTCTTTCCTAAAAATTCTATTGAATTTAGAGTGTCCCAAACTCCATTCCGCAACGACCGGTCCATTTCAGCTACTCTTCGGCCAGCAGAGAACATCAGCGCTATAGCATGTTCAGCGACGCTACGATCCCCATATCCTTTTACAGTCCGAACCCTTATGCCCTGACGGGTTGCCGCCTCAACATCAATAAAACTTGATGCCCCAGTCCCCAAAAACACGATCGCTTTAAGATTTTTACAGTTCAGAAGGAAGTCTTGTTCCATATATGTATGGTCATTCATGACAAATTCACTGTCAGCCAGAAGGGCCATCATTCGGGACCGCGACAGATCATCCGTATGTATCTCCAACTCCGGAACGATTTGCATCAAATCCCCATTATAGAGTTCAGCAAGAAACCGGGGACAATCAATAAAATTAATGGACATATCTATACTCACAAAATATGCATTACATACAAAATCTAATATCGTAGAATGTCATATTATTATGGAAAACTGCACCCTTTTTAACTTACATCATTATTTTGGATTTAGATAAACATGCCTGACGTAGAAAAACCCCGATCACAAGCCAAAATTGTAAAGTCTGACCAAGAGTGGAGAAGACAACTAACTCCACAACAATACGAGATAACACGTCAACACGGCACGGAGCCCGCATTTACCGGACAATATTGTGATACAAAAACTGATGGCGTCTATGAATGTCTCTGTTGCGGGGAGAGCCTCTATGCATCTACGACGAAATACGACTCGGGAACGGGATGGCCAAGCTTCTGGACACCGATAGACGAAAGCAAGATTAGGACCAAGACAGACACCAGCTACGGCATGGTTCGCACTGAGGTTCTATGTGCTGCCTGCAACAGCCACCTTGGTCATGTGTTTGAAGACGGTCCACCCCCGACTGGGCTTCGTTACTGCCTTAATTCGGCATCGTTAAAGTTAAAGCCCTCCACCAAATAATCCAAAACTCACTAAAGAACTTCGTGGCTAGTCAGGAACTTCATGTGCCCTTCCATGTAGCCGAATTAACTCAGCTAGTTCTGGATTTTGAACTGCGGTACGAGCATGGTGCCTCTTAAGCTCGGCGATAAATCTACCTTGGCAACCAAGTAATGCATCTGCAATTTCCACCATCCTGCTATTGGGCCAATTTCGAGGCCGGAGACGTGAAATTTCCTGAAACACCTCCGCCTCAAGGCACGGGTTATTTTCCAACATAAGAATTGCCGTTGCAGCGGTAGAGCGTGAAACGCCCGCGTGGCAATGAACCAATAAATGAGTTTCCTCTCCCCCAAGCAAAAGTCCACGGCCCCAATCTAATAACCTCTTTATATCAGCTCTTTCCGGTATCTTTTGGCCTTCTTCCGGAACGACAACATCTTCAAAAGAGAACTGTTCCCGTCTAGAGCTATCTATGATTTCCAACTCAGGTGGGTACGGATAATCAGGATCAAGTATTGAAATCACATGGCTGATTCCTGAAGGAACAACTTCAGATAATTCTCTTAAACCACAAATGGTCACCTTATATGGAAGCATGCAATAAATAATTCCATTGTATTAGCCACTAAGACCAGAAAATATACAAAAAGGCTCCATATGCCTATATGTTTTAGGCATGGCAATTAAAGTTCTACAACCAAGAAACATAGCCAATAGGATAGGGGGACCAAAATGACCAGCAAAAAATATGATGAAGGTTTAAAAATTCGGCGCGCGGTTTTGGGGGCAGATTATGTCGATAAAGCTATCGCATCTGCGGATGAATTCAATCAACCAATGCAGGAGCTCGTGACAGAATTTGCTTGGGGGACTATTTGGAACCGTCCCGGCTTACCCCGAAAGACTAGAAGTTTTCTTTGCCTGGCAATGCTTACAGCCCTAAACCGCCCACATGAATTAAAACTGCATATCAGAGGAGCACTAAATAACGGCGTAACCAAGGAAGAAATGAAGGAAGTTTTCTTGCAGGCTGCGGTTTACTGCGGAGCCCCCGCCGCCATAGACGCCTTCCGAACAGCCCGGGAAGTATTTTCTGAAGAGAAAGCATAGAATTCCAAAACAGGGGAACTTCTTAATGCAACAACTGGAAACGTTTAAGGTCTACGCTATCCGGTACGCTCATCACGGCGGGCGGAGTCCCTATGAAATGTTTATAGGCGGAGACGCCCACGAGGGTCCAATGGCGTTAGACTATTTTATATGGGCAGCAGTTGGCCCTACTCACACTTATGTGATTGACACCGGCTTCAACGCCGCTGTGGCTAAAAAGAGAGGAAGAACCCTGCTGCGAACGCCCCTAGAAGGCTTAGCGTTGATTGGGATTGAGGCAAAGACTGTTCATGATGTTATTCTTACCCATCTTCACTATGACCACGTAGGAAATTTTTCCATGTTTCCCAAGGCCCGTCTTCACATTCAAGATAAAGAGGTACAGTACGCAACTGGTAGATACATGAGAGAAAAAACTTTCCAAGGTGCTTACGAACTAGATGACGTGGTCAGCTTGGTAAGAGAAGTTTATGAGGGCCGTGTCGAATTTCATGATGGAGACGCCGAACTAACTCCTGGCATTAGCGTTCACTTCATTGGCGGACATACCATGGGAATGCAATGTGTACGTTTATGGACAGAACGGGGGTGGCTCGTATTGGCCTCAGATGCAAGTCACTTATACGCAAATATGGAGAGGGTTGCACCATTTCCAATCGTGTTCGATGTTGGCCAAATGGTGAATGGGTTCAAAACCCTGAGGAAACTCGCCAGCAGCCAGAACCATATCATTCCTGGACATGATCCACTGGTACTCCAGCGCTATCCGCCGGCTACAGCAGAACTCAAAGGAGTAGTGGCGAGGCTAGATCACGCTCCCCTATCGCCAGAATAAATGCTTGGTCATATACGTCTACAGTTTTGGGCACCCACTGTGCCGACGAATACGTGTTTAACCCAACCCACCTACCTGTCATAATGAGCAAAGAAAATTTTTAAGGCCCCTTGAAGGCGAAAGGTTGTCCCAAATGCTAAAGTCCATTAAAAACCTAGCCCATAGCTCCACTTTGTTCCTACTCACTTTCATGGGGCTCGCGAGTCTGGCATATGCGGACAACACCATTCGCATGGTGGCCCACGCGGACTTAAAAAATATCGATCCCATCTGGACAACAGCGTATATCACCAGAAACCACGGATACATGGTGTATGACACTCTGTTCGCTCTGGATGAGAATTTTAATCCACAGCCCCAGATGGTGGAAAATCACACCGTTAGCGAAGATGGGCTGATCTATGAATTTACGCTCCGGAAAGGTCTTCAATGGCACGATGACAAACCCGTGACTGCCCAAGACTGTGTCGCCTCTCTTCTGCGCTGGGGAGCGCGGGACGGAATGGGCCAAAAACTGATGGACATGATGGCCAGCCTGGAAACTATGGACACGCGCACATTTAGACTCACCCTTAAAAAACCGTATGGACTTGTTATCGACTCTCTGGCCAAGCTTAGCTCAAACGTTCCATTCATGATGCCGGAACGCCTTGCAAAAACAGACCCTTTTGAACAAGTTCCGGAGACCATAGGATCTGGGCCTTTCAAGTTTATCAAAGACGAGTGGATCCCAGGTGTCAAAGTTGTCTACGTAAAAAACGAAGCCTACATACCCCGAGAGGAGCCGGCTAGCTTCGCCGCTGGTGGAAAAGTTGTTAACGTAGACAGAGTGGAATGGCTGTATATACCAGATCCTGCCACAGCCATGAATGCCCTTATAGCTGGGGAAATTGATTTCTTTGAAGTGCCCCCAGTGGATCTCTTGCCAATAATGGAATCAAATCCAGAAATTATTATCAAGCCTCTTCCTCTTGGGATTCAAGGGTGGATGCGACTTAACCACCTCCATCCACCGTTTAATAATCCTGCGGCTCGACAAGCAATGCTCTGGCTAGTGGATCAAAAAAACTTTCTTCAAGCAGTAATTGGCAATCCCGAATATTTCCAGACATGCCCTGCCTTTTTTGGATGCGGCACCCCGCTGGAAACTGCCATCGGCTCCGAACCATTGATGGGCCATGACATGGATCGCGTACGGGAACTATTTGCGGAAGCGGGATACGACGGCAGTCCCATCATCGTCATGCAAGCAACGGATACACCGGCGAATAGCGGTGCGGCATTGATGACAGCACAATTACTGCGGGAAGCAGGTATCAATGTTGAATTGCAAGCGATGGATTGGAGCACGCTTACCTCCCGGCGCGCCATGACGGACCCGCCATCCGAAGGGGGCTGGAATATTTTTATAACCTGGTGGAGTGGAGCAGATATTTTTAACCCCATCACAAACATTGGTGTCTCCGGGGGGTGCCAAGACCGTGCATGGTTTGGCTGGCCATGCGACGAAGAGCTCGAGCACCTGCGTCATGAATACGCGCTTGCAACATCATCTGATGCACAATTTCGTATAGCTGAACAAATCCAAAAAAGAGCGTATGAGGTGGTGACCTATGTCAATTGGGGTGAGTTTAACACTCCTTTTGCATATAGGAACAATTTGACAGGCTTCTTATCGTCACCCGTTCCTTTCTTTTGGAACGTGGAAAAACAATAACCTCACGCGCCGGCAGCAGCTGTGCTTACATTCATCATCCGCAGATTAGCTGCTACTGTCCCCGTCATGGGCATAGTGGCACTTTTTGTTTTTTTGCTTCTGCACTTGAGCCCAGGAGACCCGGCGACAATTATCGCAGGCGATTACGCCAGCCCCGCCGACATCGCCCGCATACGTGCCCAGCTTGGACTGGACCAACCCTTGCACATCCAATTCACCACTTGGCTTATGCAACTTTCCAGAGGAGATTTGGGAGTTTCTATTTTTTCTAACCTCCCAGTCAGCCAACTTATTCTTCAGAGGGTTGAGCCTACCCTTTCCCTTGCGCTTACAACCCTGATCTTCGCCATCGTTGTCGCCATTCCCCTCGGTATTCTTGCTGCATGGAAGGCTGGAAGCTGGGTAGATAGAACTGTGATGGCTTTCTCCGTTCTAGGTTTTTCAACCCCGGTCTTTGTGCTTGGTTATGCACTTATTTATATTTTTGCTCTGCAATTGGGCCTATTCCCGGTACAAGGCTTCGTCAGCATAACAGATGGCATAATCCCTTTTCTTCATCGTTTGGTGCTACCCAGCATTACCTTGAGCGTCATTTTTATTGCCCTCTTTGCTAGAATTACCCGCGCGAGTATTTTAGAAATACTTAATGAGGACTATATCCGCACGGCGAAATCTAAGGGTCTAGGGGAGCGATCTATACTTGCTAGGCACGCTCTGCCAAATGCCGCCGTTCCTATTGTGACCGTGATAGGCATAGGTTTTGCCTTATTGATTGGCGGGGTTGTTGTAACCGAGAGTGTGTATAACATCCCAGGACTGGGGCGCCTTACAGTAGATGCCGTTCTTCGAAGAGACTACCCAGTCATCCAGGGGATTATTTTGGTTTTCTCTGGCTTGTACGTTTTGATCAATCTTATCATTGATCTTCTATACGTCGCTCTTGATCCAAGGATCCGATTTTGACTTTAAAACCTGAAACATACCCCGCGATCCTAGCAAAACTGAAAGGCCTCACGACTTGGCCAGCATTGCTTATTTCAAATTCGAGCGTAGCGATTGGCGGGTTCTTGTTGTTGTTTGTCGCAATTACCGCATTGTTGGCACCCGTGCTGTTTACCGTAGAACCTACTTCCATGCATCCAATCGACCGGTTAAAGGGACCTTCCTCGGGATTCTGGTTTGGAACTGATATGTACGGCAGAGATATTTACAGCCGAACAGTGTTTGGATGTCGCATCTCCTTGGCAGTTGGGTTCTCGGTTGCCGTCCTAAGCGTATCCATTGGCCTCGTAGTTGGTTTGGTAGCAGGCTACTTCCGCTGGCTAGACGCAATTGTAATGCGGATAATGGACGGGATTATGGCCATACCTGGAATTCTTCTGGCGATCGCGATGTTAGCCCTAGCAGGCGCAAGTTTAAAAACGGTGATACTCGCCATTACAATTCCCGAGATCCCGAGAGTCGTTCGCCTAGTCCGTGGCATAGTGTTGGGCTTGCGAGAGGAGCCCTATGTTGAATCCGCGATTTCCTTAGGCACTAGAACTCCAAAAATTTTGATCCGGCACATATTGCCAAACATAGTTGCTCCCCTCATTGTGCAAGGAACCTATGTTTGCGCTTCTGCTATGATTTTAGAGGCCATATTGAGTTTCCTAGGGGCCGGGGTTCCTCCGGAAACTCCGAGTTGGGGCAACATAATGGCAGAAGGGAAATCCTATTTCCAAATAGCCCCTTGGATCATATTTTTTCCTGGGCTTTATCTGGCACTAACGGTGCTCGGGGTTAATGTCCTGGGAGATGGATTGAGAGATACTCTGGATCCCCGACTTGCTAAGCAACTGTAGAGGAGGGAATCTTCATGGAAACACAACCCGTAACACCCCGTGAGCCTGTACTCATTATCAAAGACCTGGCCGTCCGGCTCCCAGATAGCGCGGAGCGCATACATGCCGTAAATCAAGTTTCTTTAGAGGTATTTCCCAAGGAAATCCTATGCGTGGTTGGAGAATCAGGTTCAGGGAAATCTGTGACAGCACATAGTGTGATGGGACTACTTCCTGAAAACCAACTCAAAACCGAGGCAGGTTCCATTTCGGTCTTGGGTGAACCGATTATAGGCGCCAGCCCAAAGCGATTACGGCAATTGAGGGGCAACCGTATGGCCATGATTTTCCAAGAGCCCATGACCGCGTTAAACCCGGTAATGCCTCTCGGCCGCCAGATTGAAGAAGTGCTGACCGAGCACAGGGATATGTCCTCTCACGACAGAAAAAATAGGGTTTACGAGCTAATGGATGCTGTAAATCTACCCGATAACAAAAACCTCTTCCGCTCGTATCCACATGAAATATCGGGAGGCCAGAGACAAAGAGTAATGATAGCTCTAGCTCTGGCATTGGAGCCAGCGCTCCTTATTGCTGATGAACCAACCACCGCCTTGGATGTAACCACCCAACAACAAATTTTAAATCTCATCAAAGATATCCAGAAAAATCGGGATACGGGGGTATTATTCATTACTCATGACTTTGGCGTAGTTGCAGAAATTGCCGATAGGGTAATCGTCATGAAAGATGGCATAATCGTTGAACAAGGAAAGACTGAAAATGTACTTGGCCATCCAAAGGATGACTATACGGCAATGTTAATTGATGCCGTTCCTAGCCTTATTCCCAAATCTCGCCCTGCAAATCCGGGGAAAGAGATAGCAATTTCCACAAAGTCTCTAGAAAAAATATATAAGACCAAATCTTTGTTTGGAAGACGGCGCACCGTGAAAGCAGCTGATGATATCAGTTTCGATATTCGCCGAGGAGAAACCCTTGGTATTGTAGGAGAGTCAGGATCTGGCAAATCCACAGTAGCCAGATGTATTGCCCGCCTTATAAACCCAACCGCCGGGGAGATTAGAGTCAACAATACCAATATTGCGGAAATATCTGAACGAGCGTACCGGCCCCTCCGAAAACATATACAAATCGTCTTTCAAGATCCCTATAGATCTTTAAACCCCAGACAAACTGTTGGACGTGCGATCGCCGAGGGCCCGATGAACTATGGCTTAGGAAGAGCTGAAGCTAGCGAACGTACTCGCACCCTGCTCAAACTGGTGGGCTTAGACACAGACGCAATGAGCCGATATCCACATCAATTTTCGGGAGGCCAACGTCAACGAATCTGTATTGCTCGTGCCCTTGCAATGGAGCCTGATGTGCTTGTAGCTGATGAACCAGTCTCCGCCCTCGACGTGTCTGTACAAGCCCAAGTCTTGGAGTTGCTGAAGACCCTACAGTCAAAATTAGATTTGGCTATACTATTCATCACGCATGACCTTAGAGTTGCGGCACAAGTCTCGGACAATATAGCGGTTATGTATCATGGAAAAATAGTGGAGCATGGACCAACCAAAACGATATTTGAAAATCCTAAACATGAGTATACCAAACGCCTTTTCAATGCAGCGCCCGGCAAAATGTGGGATTTCAATTAAAAGTTCATGGAAAGAGCCTCCCAATTATCTTCCCTGTAGGAGGTCTCAGTTTGGTCGCTTCACATTCTAGTACTAGAGACACGAAACATTGTGCATCTTCATCTATATGGAGAGGCGTCACGTCAAAACAATACATATCTTCAGGAGCATGAAATGGATTTTGGGTTATTTTGTTTGATGAATCAAAGGTCAGGCACTCAAACAGTTATAGACATGCTCTCCCAAACCTCTGAGCAAGTCCAAGCAGCAGAAATAGCTGGCTTCAAAACAGCCTGGTTCGCTGAGCATCACTTTTCAAATTATAGCCTTACCCCGTCGCCACTAATGATGGTCGCCCATATGGCGGCTCAAACTAAAAAAATCCAGCTTGCAACTGGTGTTTTGGTATTACCTTTATATCATCCTGCACGCTTGCTTGGGGAGATAGGCATGGCGGATCAAATGGCCCAAGGACGTCTGGTTCTTGGTATTGGCAGCGGTTACCAGCCCTTTGAATTTGATAGATTTGGCTTGAATTTAGAAGAAGCAAAGGACCGAACCCTAGAGATGTTAGAAATTCTAGAGGCCGGCCTGACCGAGACTGAAGTCTCATTTGACGGCCAATATATTTCACAAGCCAACACCCAGATAAATGTTCGACCCGTCGAAAACCGAATGCCTGAAGTCTGGGTAGCAGGCGGTCATCCCGATCTTCTTCTAAAAGCCGCGAGGAAAAATTATACCCCTATTATTACAGGTCGCCTCTTTGGACCAGAGTTTTTGGTTGCCCAGAAAGAGTATTGTTCACAATTCTGGGCTCAATCAGGACATAGTCCCACCAAAATGAATTTCAGCACTCTCGGCGCAGCTCATATATGCGAAACCAAGGCCGAAGCGAGAGACTTTGCAGAAAATCTCCGCTTCCAGGCTCGTTTAGCCTTTCAACTGAGACACAGAACTGAAGTTCTTGAAAATGGCATGCTAGTTGAAAGCCCGTTGGAAAACGAATTATCTCTGGACGAAATCGTAGACAATCTCATTGTTGGTGACGCAGAAACCTGTGCGGAAAAATGTGTAGAGGTCATAAAGAAAGTTACCCCCAAACACATGGCTCTATACTTTACTATAGGAAGCGTAACACATGATCGGGCAATGCACTCCATAGAGACCTTCGGCTCTGAGGTTATCCCTGCAATTGAAAAAGAAGTTGGACCACTAGCCCTACTGAATTAGGGTAACGTAAAATTCTGTGCAACAGACCTCTTTTCGGCCGGTGCAAATCGAAAGGGTATTCCTGATATCATTCGCGCGTACACGCACAGACACCTGATAGTTAATTTGGAAAAGATATATGAACCAACGACATATTGTTTGTCTAACTTTTGACTTTGATGCTGTTTCGGGATGGATAGCTAAGGGGTATACCACCCCAACCCCTATATCTAGGGGTGAATTTGGTGCCATAGGCGCTAAACGAATTTTGGAGCTATTAGGCCGATACAATATTCCTGCTACGTGGTTCATCCCAGGTGTAACTATTGGAACTTACCCTGATATCTGTGAGGCTATAGTTGGCGCCAAACACGAAATTGGCCACCACGGATGGACTCATACCCCCCCGGCACAACTTTCTGCTGCGAAGGAGGCCGAAGACTTGGAGCGCGGCAATGAAGCAATTCGTCAACTATGTGGGAAACACGCTAATGGCTATCGCTCTCCCTCATGGGACTTAAGCCCAAACACAATAAAGCTTCTATTACAGCAAGGGTTCGTCTACGACAGTAGTATGATGGGGAATGATCACCTTCCTTACTGGGCTCGTGTCGGGGATGTAATTCATAAAGATCAACCCGTAGATTTCGGACAACCTTCTGAATTACTCGAGATGCCCATAAGTTGGACATTGGATGATTATCCATATTTTGAGTTTGTCAGGGAAAAGTCCGGAATACTTCCGGGCCTTGCCGCGGCCAAAGGCGTCCTCGAAAATTGGCTGAATGATTTTTCGTATATGGCCGCTACTGAAGATTGGGGCGTATTGACGTATACATTCCACCCATTCGTGATAGGGCGTGGCCACCGAATGATTATTCTGGAAAAACTAATAAAAGAGTTGTCTACTAAAGGTGCTGAATTCATGACCCTGGATGAAGCTGCGAGAGAATTCATAAAAAGAGACGAATAATTCTGGTTTCTCAGACAAATCAACCACTAATAAAGATACGCTCCACCTAATGAAAGTAATCAGGCAGTAATAGCTAACAGGTAACATTTTTCTGTCAGGCTAATTGATAAAAGGGGAAATTTATGATTTTTGAACTGAGAGTTTATACGATGAGGCCAGGCACAGTTAATCAAGCGCTCGAAGCCAGTGGGACTGTTGCAAGGGAGATTAGAGAAGGTGATAAATATGGCAAACTGGAAGGCCATTGGGCCAGCGAAATAGGGACACTCAACCAGTATGTACACCTTTGGAGCTATGAAGACCTACCTACAATGCTGCGTCTGCGCAAGGAGCTGTCCGAAAAACCTGAATGGAAAAAAAAATACGTCCCCCTCATTCTTCCACACCTGATACGGCAAGAAGTCAGTCTTCTGGAGCCCGTTCTGGATATGAAACAACCCATTGGCGAGAACAATTTCCATGAACTTAGAACTTATCAACTTCGCCCGGGGACTGCTAAGAACTGGGCAGCCCAAATGGCCGAAGCAATGCCAATCCGGGAGAAATATTCCAAAAATATTGGGCTTTGGGTTAACGTTACCCCTGACCCTAACAAGGTAACCCACCTCTGGTCATACGCTACTTGGGAAGAGCGGATGCAGGCCCGAAGAGATTCACAGAACGATCCAGAATGGAAAGATTTTCTATCCTACGCGCGACCATTAATGGAAAGCATGGAATCTATTATTCTCAGCCCATCTCGTTGGTCGCCCCGAAAATAAAACCCGTCCGAACAAGTTTAAATCATTAATAATTTAATAAGGGATCTGACATGGACATTCATAACTTTACGCCCTTTAGCGCCTTAGCCGGAGGTATCCTGATTGGACTATCGGCCGTATTCCTGCTCCTATCGAGTGGAAGAATTGCGGGAATTAGCGGACTAGTGCAAGGCGCATTAATCAATGAATCTATTCAGAAGCGCGGGCAATGCATCTTATTTCTAGGCGGCTTAATTGGCGGCGCACTACTCTATCGAATGTCACCTGGAGCGATCCCCTCGATTACTATCGAAGCACCCATGATGGTTCTAGTCATTGGTGGTATTCTAACTGGGTTTGGAACCTCTCTGGGTAGCGGCTGTACCAGTGGACATGGCATCTGCGGCTTGGCCAGAAAATCAACACGTTCACTTGTGGCAACGATCGCTTTCATGACTGCCGGCATAGCCACGGTTTACTTTTTACGACACATACTTGGAGCCTGAGGACATGTTACGATCTATATGTATACTCTTTTCGGGCCTTGTATTCGGCCTTGGACTTTGCATCTCACAGATGGTTAACCCTGTCAAAGTTCTCGGTTTCCTTGATATTGCAGGGAAATGGGATCCCAGCCTCGCATTCGTGATGATAGGTGCCCTACTAGCAGCTACGCCTGGGTTTTTCTTTGTACTTAAACGCCACGCCCCAATGTTTGCAAATAATTTTCCAACGCTAAATGAAAGTGACATCGACAGCCGGCTCATAATCGGTGGGCTTATATTTGGATGTGGCTGGGGTTTGGTGGGCTTGTGCCCCGGCCCTGCAATTGCTTCCATAGCTTATGGCTTGCCTTCCAGCCTTATTTTTGTCGCAGCTCTGGTCGCTGGGGTAAGCTTAGCCAATAGTTTTACCAGAGCACTCAGGAAATTCTAATTCATTTGAATCAATGCTAGCTGGACTTAAGGACTCAGCCAACCACCGAATTCTGCAAACACGGATTCATACAATGACTTTTTAAAGCTGATGATCTCCTGCAAACATCTAGCGGGCAACATCCACTCCCACGCATCGAATTCTGGATGTCCGCTAGCATCCAAATTAATATCCGCGTCTAATCCCGTAAATGACATTGCAAACCATTTCTGTCGCTGACCCCGATACTTTCCCTTCCACGAGCTAGCTACCATTGGAAGCGGCAAGTCATACCTCAACCATTGCTTTGAAACTTCTAATATTTCTACTTTTTTAATTCCGACCTCTTCGTGCAGCTCTCGGAGAGCCGCCGACCTGATGTCTTCCTGCCCATCAATGCCACCCTGCGGCATTTGCCATCCGCCAACGGCAACGCCAATGCGCCTTCCCATAAAAATATGGCGGTCGGCATTTATCAACATTATTCCAACCCCAGGGCGATACAACTTCGTCGTCATTGACTGTCACGAAGGTCCACGAGCACCATCTTATTGCCTAAACCCGATCCTCAAAAAGCGAAAGTCCACGAATTAAGTCCAGGGCCCTCTGCAATTGATAGTCTAACAAAGTTTTCTCACGTTCAGCGTCGAGACCTTGGTCATCAATATTTTCTGATCCGTTATTAGCCTCGCTGTCACCACCTTCTGAATCTAGACTACCCCGTAAATCTCCTTCTCTTCTCCGGTCCAAATCAGATGCAATCTCGATAGTCCCGGCCTCGACAAAAATATCTGGCTCAATACCGGTGGCCTGGATGGAACGGCCCGATGGAGTATAATACCTCGCAGTAGTCAGGCGCATAGCAGCCTCCCCAGGAAGAGGGATAATGGTTTGAACGGATCCCTTACCAAACGACCTGGTACCTAGTATAATTGCTCTCTTATGGTCCTGGAGAGCTCCTGCAACAATCTCCGATGCAGATGCCGAGCCACCGTTGATGAGAACCACAATTGGAAGGCCCTGCGCAATATCGCCTGACCGCGCATTAAATCTCTGCCCACCACGACTTCCGCGGCCCCTAGTCGAGACGATCTCTCCCTTATCTAGAAACGCATCGGACACGGATATAGCTTGGTCCAGAAGACCTCCAGGATTATTTCGAAGGTCTATAACAACACCTTGGAGGTCTTGCCCAATCTCGAGGGAGAGGTCTCTCATCGCTCTTTCGACTCCGCCATCCGTCTGCTCATTAAATGAGGTTATCCGGATTACAGCAACATTTTCCTCTGCCCTCGCCTTAACAGATTTTATGCGAATAATATCTCGTATAATGCTTACATCAAACGGCTGCTCAATACCGTCCCGTTTCACAGTCACTATAATCTCTGAATGAACTGGACCTCTCATGCGATCGACGGCTTCCCCCAGCGTTAATCCGAACACCTGCTCCCCATCAATCCCTATAATTAGATCTCCTGGTTGGATTCCTGCTCGATGAGCGGGCGTGTCATCAATTGGTGAGACGACTTTTACCACTCCACCCTCCATCGTCACCTCTATACCAAGCCCGCCAAATTCTCCCTTTGTATTAACCTGCATCTCTCCATAAGCGTCGGCACTCAAGAAAGTAGAATGAGGGTCTAGGGAACTTAGCATTCCTTGGATAGCTGCCTCTATAAGCGCGGAATCCTCAACCTCCTCGACATACTGCGCCCTAACACGCTCAAAAACATCGCCAAACATATTAAGTTGGCGGTAAGTCTCCGCATCGGTGGTTCCCCCAGTTTGGGCTGGAACAAAAAACAAAAAGACGGCTGCGGTCCATAACAAAAAGCGACTCATCCTCTAACCTCTCGATCTATTTGATCCAACCACCCGGTTGGATTTATCGGCTTCCCTTTTCGACGAACTTCCACGTAAAGAACAGACCCCGTGCCCGCTGCATCGCCCATCAATCCGACAGGTTCGCCAGCTCTTACAAAATCGCCCACCTGACCATAAATACGGCCAAACCCTGAAAGCAAACTATGATATCCTTGGCCATGCTCTATTATCAAGAGCAGACCATATGTTCTGAAAGTGCCTGAAAAAACAACTTTGCCAGCTCGGAGACTAACGACATCTGAGATATCCTCAATTTTTATATGAAGACCCTGGCTTGTAAGACCATTACCCCGACGCGCACCAAACTCACTAACAATCTGCCCCAGGTCTAGGTAAGAGTTAACTGTCGGCATGAGAGCCAAATTCTTATTCCCTAGGTCCGCACTGGGTAAATAATTAGCCCCAGTCTCCTGGACGAGAGCCCCGTCCTCAGGCGCCTTTGCGGGCGACTCCAAAACCTCCATTAACTGCTGAAGGTCGTTGGCCTTGGCCGCTAACCGGGCCAATTTTTCATCTGCTTTCTTGTGTTCAGAAAACACTATAGCCTGGAGACTTGATTTACGATGCAACAGTGCCTCTAAATCAGCCCTCTGCAACTCTAACATCTTCTTTGACTCAACTAATGCATTGGTCTCTTCAAAATGTCTAGCACGCAAACTTTTTAATGATTTGAGACTGGCTGCAATAGTATCCTTTTGCCGCTTTAAGCCCTCCGCCATTCCTGCTAGTACGGCCAGCCTCAACATCTCCACTCGGTTGTGCGTTTTAATCTCAAAAAGATAAGATTTTTCATGCCTTCCAGCTAGAAATAATGAAACGATAGAAGCATGCAGTCCATGTTCATGCAGCAAGATACCTTCCTCACCCAACCGGTATGGTACGTCAATTTCTTGTAGATCCCTCTTTGTTCCCTGAATCTGTGCTTCCTTTTCCTGGATCAATTCTCTGAGATTTCTAATTTTCGTGCTTATAGATATGATTTCGGAGGTCAAGCTCTTTACCTGCGCTCTTAAAGACTTTTCCCGGTCCTTCCCACTATTTAGGCTCTCGCCCATTTCTTCAATTGCGGTAATCGGAGACGGCATATCCATCGGATCGACATCAGTGGCTAACGCGGATGACCCAGACCAACAGGCTGCTGCCGTATAAGCCCACATTATTGAAGGACAGATAATGCCACGCATGAGCAGGCCTGCGCTCCCTAATCCTGTCGTTGGACTAAAATTTTACCAGTCATTTCCTTTGGAACAGCCATTCCCATAGTATGGAGAATGGTGGGAGCTATATCTGAAAGTTTGCCGTCGGACAGTGAGCGTTCTTTGCTTCCAGTGATGAGGAAGGGGACTTTATTAGTAGTATGTGCAGTATGCATATCGTTTGTATGAGAACTAATCATTTGTTCAGCGTTTCCATGATCGGCGGTCACAAACACTACCCCGCCCTGGGCATCTGTTGCGCTAATAATTTTCCCCAAGCAACTGTCGACCACTTCCACTGCCTTGATTGCTGCCTGGAGATTTCCAGTATGGCCTACCATGTCAGCATTAGCAAAGTTAACAACCAAAAGCTCATATTGCCTGCTATCCAAAGCCCTCACCAACTCATCAGCGACCTTGTCCGCAGACATCTCCGGCTTTTGATCATACGTGGGAACTTTTGGAGAGGGCACTAGAATTCTATCCTCACCTACGTAGGGGGCCTCACGGCCCCCATTTAAAAAGAAAGTTACATGAGCATACTTCTCCGTCTCGGCAATTCGGAATTGGCGCAACCCGTTTGCCGCAATGACCTCCCCAAGGGTTTTTTCAACAGATGCTGTAGGGAACATCGTGCCCATTAAACCAGATAGCCGCTGCGAATAATCTGTTATTCCAAGTTTGGCGGCAAAGACGGCCCTCCCGTTCGTTGGAAAATCATCAAAGTCCGGATTAAGCAAAGCATCCAAAAGCTGGCGAACTCTATCCGCTCTAAAATTCGCCATAAGCAAACCATCACCTGCCCGCACGCCAGAGTAGTCTCCGATAACAGCTGGCACAATAAATTCGTCCGTAGACCCCTGCCGATAACTTGATTGAATCGCAGCCCTCGTGGACCTAAATCTAGGTCCCACGCCGTTCATAATAGCATTGTAGGCTAGCTGGACTCGATCCCAACGCTTATCGCGATCCATACCAAAGTAACGTCCGCCAAGAGAAACTACCGAAGTATTTACATCACACCTAATAGTATCCTCTAGTTCCTCCAAATACTTTTTGGCACTTTGCGGGGCGGTATCGCGCCCATCAAGGAGAGCATGAATTTTGACGTTGATTGATCTTTCACTGAGAGTTTTGGCCAGTTCGATTATATGGTTCTGGTGCGAATGGACGCCACCAGGCGAAACAAGGCCAATCAAATGGCACAATCTGTTTGACTCTAAGAGAGAATCAGAAAAGCGCTTAAGGGCCGCATTACGGTGCAACTCTCCATCTAAGATCGACTTGTCAATTTTTGGCAGATCCTGCAGAACTACCCGGCCCGCCCCAATATTCATGTGCCCTACTTCTGAATTACCCATTTGTCCTGCCGGTAATCCTACCTCCTCTTCAGAGGCCTCTAACACACTATGGGGACAGGACCGCAAATACTCATCCCAATTGGGAGTTTTGGCTAGTGCAATGGCATTATCTTTAGCGGGGCCCCTCCACCCCCAACCATCCAAAATACACAAGACGACAGGGCAACTCATCTAACGATCACCTTTTCCCAACCTTCTTGGTAGTGGGCCATTACGATCCAATCACCATTAGGAGTTCGCCGTTTCCGGCAAAGTCGCCGCCCACATTTTTTCAAGCTCATAAAATTCTCGGACTTCTTGTCGGAACAGCTGCACAATGACATCGCCTAAGTCCAATAATATCCAATCTGCCTCACCCTTCCCCTCCACGCCAATTGGGGATACTCCAGATATTTTTAACCGCTCAGCAAGGCGGTCCGCAATCGACGTAACGTGTCTCTTAGAACGGCCCGTAGCAATAACCATATATTCAGCTATCGTGCTCTTCCCTGCTAAGTTGATTACACAGATATCTTCTGCTTTATCTTCCTCCAGGCTATCTTCAACTGCTTTTCGGAGATCTATTCTCAATATCGTATCATCCAATCCATTGCCCTATTACCGTTCCCTCAGAAAAGCACAATTTGGCCAAGCAAATATTCAACACTCATTACACTAACGCCAATCCCATAAGCCGTGGCTACGAATACTAGTTGCAGAGGCGGGATGCAACTCGGACCTTACAAACATCCATGCCGGAAGATTCTTGGTAAGCAAGCCCGCCGAATTGCGATCTGAAACCCTAGCCCGTGCAAAGGTCCTCGCTGCCTCCGAGCCTAATGCCTTGCGAGCGTAATTAGCCCTGTCAAAAATAGCAACGGGAACATGCTTAAAAAGAGATCTCCACGACTTCCATCGGGCCACTTCAGCGAGATTATCCGCGCCCATTATCCAGACAAACGTCACATGAGAAGCATCTAACTTCAATTTTCTGATTGTATCAATCGTATACACAGTCTTTAAGTCACGCTCTAAGCCCGTAACATCAATACGTCGATGTTGCGCAATGGAGATGGCCTTCGCACACCGCGCCTCTAACGGCGCCATTCCAACTTCTTCCTTTAAAGGATTTTGTGGAGAAACCAGCCACCAAACACGATCCAGGGCCAGCCTCCTTAGCGCAAGCTGGCTAACATGTCTATGTCCACCATGAGCCGGATTAAATGAACCTCCAAGCAACCCCACTTTGGCATCACGAGGCGGCAAGTTTGACAGCAATCGCTGAAGCTCGCTCAGGGCCGCACCTGGCCTTCCCCGCGGACCAAATATTTGTAGCTAGTAAGCTGTTCCACACCCACTGGGCCTCGAGCATGCAGCTTTCCAGTTGAAATACCTATCTCTGCACCCATTCCAAACTCCCCTCCATCAGCAAACTGAGTGGACGCATTATGAAGGACAATGCTACTATCCACTCGCTTCATGAATTCTTCCGCCGAGTGGTTGTCTTCAGTAATGATACTGTCTGTATGATGAGAACCATGCTTCCCTACATGCAGAATTGCATCCTGCAACCCTTCTACAACCTTGATCGATACGATAGGAGCCAGATACTCCGTATCCCAATCCTCCGCTGTGGCAGCAAGCACCCGATCATCGAGCAACTGTGTGGCAGAATCACCTCGCACTTCACAACCACTATCAAGGAGACCCTTCACAACATTGGGTAATGCCGTTTCCACTGCATCTTTATGGACCAATATAGTTTCAGCAGCCCCGCAAATCCCCGTCCGCCGCATTTTTGCATTCACTGCGATCGTTTCTGCCTTAATCGGATCAGCTGCAGCATCCAGATAAATATGGCAAATACCGTCTAGATGTTTAAGTACTGCAACTTTACTTTCCTGGCCGACCCGCTCGGTCAAAGACCTACCGCCTCTCGGCACAATAACATCTATGTATTTAGTCATTCCAAGCATTTGGCCCACAGCCTCCCGATTTCGGGTAGGAACAAGCTGAACACAATTTGCACTCAAAGCAGCTGCTCGCAATCCTTCTGATAAGCACGCCGCAATAGCTTGGGACGAGTTAAAACTCTCTGAACCACCTCGCAAAATTGCCGCATTGCCTGATTTGATACACAATGCTCCGGCATCGGCTGTGACGTTTGGCCGCGACTCATAAATTATACCGATAACACCTAGCGGCACCCGAACCCTAGAAATCCGTAGCCCGTTAGGACGAACCCAGCTGTCCATAACTTCGCCCACCGGATCCGCCAATTCTGCGACCTGATCCAGTCCGTCTGCCATAGACGAGATACGATCAGTCGTCAGTTCCAACCGGTCGATAAACGCAGCATCCGCATTTCCGCTCTTAACGTCACTTAAGTCAACATTGTTGGCAGATAGGATGGTCTCCGCATTAGCACGAATAGCCGTCGCCGCCGAATGCAGAGCATGGTTTTTAGCTGCAGTAGAGGCTGTCGCTAACTCTGCTGAGGCAGACTTGGCATCTACCCCGATACGATCCATAAGGCCAACCACATCACCGACTTCTATCACCTTACCGTTCGACATGGCTTGTCCCTATAAGCTCGTTTTGTAACACTAGGTCTTTTCGGTGAACAACTTCCTCCCGACCAACGTAGCCGAGTATAGACCCAATCTCACTAGTTTTGTGTCCTCTTATACGCTCGATATCGGCGGACGAGTAGGCACATATACCAGCGCCAACCTTTTCCCCACTTTCACTCACAAGGGCTACCGCATCGCCTCGGTCAAAGTGGCCCACGGCCCTCAGCACCCCGGCAGGTAACAGGCTTTTCCCCGCCAATAATGCCTTATGGGCGCCCCTATCAAGCACCAGGGTGCCACCCGACCTCAAATTATTTCCAATCCACCTCTTTCGTGCTGCAACTGGGGATTGTTGTGCCGCAAACCAGGTGCACCGAATATTTGAATTTTCGAGTTCTGAAAGAATTCGACCCGAGCGCCCTGAAGCAATTATTACGCTACACCCAGCCGCGGTCGCGATCTTTGCAGCTTCAACTTTTGTCTTCATTCCGCCTGAACCAATATTTGACCTACTTGGACCTGCCATAGATTCGATTTCTGCAGAGATCTCATTAACCAAGGGTATGTGCTCAGAATTGGTGCCAAGCCGAGGATCGTTTGTATACAAACCATCAATATCACTCAGCAGGATCAATAGATCTGCGTTTGCCATTTCTGCAACCCGGGCCGCCAGGCGATCATTATCGCCAAACCTAATTTCCTGAGTGGCGACCGTATCATTCTCATTTATCAATGGGATTGCGCCTAGGTGAAGAAGCGTCTCCATTGTGTTTCTTGCATTGAGATACTGGCGCCGTCCTTCGGTATCACCAAGAGTTAAAAGTAGTTGCGCGACCGTCAAATGATGTGAACCAAACACTTCCGTGTAAGCGTTAGCCAAAAGAATTTGCCCTACAGCGGCAGACGCCTGTTTTTCCTCTAATTTTAAGACACTTCGTCGAATACCTAGATGACCTTGGCCGAGTGCTACCGCCCCAGAGGAAACCAAGAGGACATCGCAGCCAGCTTTCTTTAATTCAATGACATCTATTACAAGGTCTCGAAGCCAATCCCAACGTAATCGGCCAGACCCACCTTCTGTCAGAAGGGATGAACCTATTTTAACGACAATTCTTTCCTTGCTGAGAAGACTACCCCTATCCATCACGGGCGCCACTCTTTTTGGACAGCGTCGCTATACTGATTGCGGTTAGCCTGAACCTTCGCCTGCAACTCTCCCATCAACTCCCAAATACCATACCCAGATACTGCGGAAACTAAATGAATAGGAGACGAGGTGTGTTCCCGCAAACGGGCTGCGAGCCCCTCTGCATCATCCGGGTCCAATGCATCACACTTGTTGAGCACAACCACCTCGTCCTTCTCTGCCAATTCCGCACTATGGGCTATAAGCTCACTGCGCACCAAGTCATACTGCGTCAGAATGTTATTCTGCAAAACATCTATGACGTGTACCAAAACACCGCAGCGCTCAACGTGACCAAGAAACTGGTGCCCCAACCCCTTCCCCTGATTAGCACCCTCGATTAGCCCGGGAACATCCGCAAGAACAAACTCCTCCTCCGCCACACTAACTACACCAAGATTAGGATGAAGTGTCGTAAACGGATAATCCCCAATTTTCGGTGTAGCGCGAGAAGATGCGCTTAGAAGGGTCGATTTCCCAGCATTGGGAAGCCCGACTAACCCAGCATCAGCAAGCAGTTTTAACTTCAGCCAAAGCGCAACCTCGTCGACCTTGATACCCGCCTCATGCTGACGCGGAGCGCGATTAGTAGAAGTTTTGAAGGCCGAATTACCTCGGCCGCCTTTACCTCCCCGGGCAATAATGGTTCGCTCACCAACTTCTGTCAGATCAGCCAGGAGAGTTGTCCCATTTTCCGCCAACACCTGGGTACCCAACGGAACTCGGAAAACCAAGTCTTGGCCCGATGCTCCAGTCCTATCTTTCCCGCCACCATCATGGCCCCGTTCCGCTCTCAGGTGTTGCTTATAACGAAAATCTATAAGGGTGTTTAGCCCGGATGCAGCCTCCACCCAGACATCACCGCCGCGACCCCCATCACCACCGGCAGGGCCCCCATGTTCCACATACTTCTCGCGACGGAATGCCACACAGCCGTTACCGCCATCCCCTGCCTTCACGAAGATTTTTGCCTGATCCAGAAATTTCATTGTTTGGCCCCAACCGAACGGGCCTATTCAGAGTGATGATCACTCCCGCGCCTTCTTGTTCGGCAGTTATTTAGTCTCCAACATGAACAGAAACAAACGTCCGCCCACTTTTCCTCACTCTAAACTCCACCTGACCCGGAGTTAAAGCAAACAGAGTATGATCCTTGCCCATACCCACATTATCACCGGGATGGAACTTCGTTCCGCGCTGTCGAACAATAATATTGCCCGGCACCACTATCTCTCCCCCATATTTCTTCACACCAAGCCTTCGACCCGCCGAATCACGACCGTTCCTGGAACTTCCACCTGCTTTTTTATGAGCCATATCTTATTCCTCTGATGCGGATTTTTCTTCGGTTGCTACTTTCTTAGACTTAGCGCTTGTGGCCTTTTTTGTTGAGGTCGCAGCTGATTTCTTACTCGCTGCCTTTCTTTTTGCAGGTCCCCCCACAATCTCTGTTACACGGACTACGGTAATAGCCTGTCGGTGTCCATTCTTTCGCCGTGAATTTTGGCGTCTCCGTTTTTTGAATACCACAATTTTATCGGCCCGCTCTTGCTCCAAAACTGTAGCCTTTACAGACGCTCCAACCACATTTGGCGAGCCTATCTGACTGGTTCCACCATCGCCCAGCATAAGCACCTCATCAAATGCCACTACTTGACCAGCGTCTAGGGACAGCCTTTCAACTCTCACCACATCACCTTCAGCAACCTTGTACTGCTTTCCACCGGTTTTAATAACAGCGTACATTTAGTCGAAAACCTCGCCAAACTCTAAGACACAAAATGTTTTACGGAACAGCGAAATATACTCGCCCCCCCCCTGTGTGTCAACGCCCTTAGAAATAGTAAAGAAACCAGAGGTCCGTCTTGTTGTGTACAAGCCCTTCTACTAGGGTCGACTATTAGTTCTTGGAGGGGTGCCGGAGTGGTCGAACGGGGGAGTCTAGAAAACCCTTGAGAAGTTCTACAACCCCTAGTTTTGCTCACTTTTTGTCTCTCTCTTGACTAACCAATAATCTGCACTTATGCGTATTGCAGGGTCCCGACATAGAAAGTCCGGAGTTAAGACTTTGGGAAGAGGTTACCCCAACACTCTACCAGTGTTTCGTATGCCCGCATCTAAGTACTGGAATGATAATGTTATTGTTCCTCATGAATGGTTGGATTCAGGAAAACCCAACGTCAATTAGGTTGAGAAAACCTTCAAATGTAAGGATTGTGGGGAAACTGTACCAAAACAGGTCAGGAATAAACCTAAGTTCCTTTAGATTTTAAGAGTCATTATGGAAAAGTGGAACCAAAAGTTCATAGATGAGTTCTGTAAGGTAGAGTTTCTGTGTTATGGAGGGGAACCACACTGGTTAGGTTGGTTACTTCTTTGGGGTGCGGTATTTCTAGGAGTAAGACTGTTCATTAACTGGTTGAGAAATGTGTATTACTCTCCAAGAGAGGGACAACCCTGAGTCCATGAAGGGAACTCAGAGGTGCATCTATCATAATTGCCCTAATGTTCATGATGTTGTTAGCGATATTCATCAAAGTATTCTTCTTCCTCTAAATTGAATGAGGACTGAGGACGATGGCAACAAAACTTGGGTGGTTTGATATTCTTCTTCTGTGCGTTGTTGGTGGAGGGTGTATTGCCTTTTTCTATTGGGTGGGTGTCTGGTTGATGTCGTAAACAATATCATCTGCAATTACTGTGAACGAACCCAAAGGTCGTTTCCATATTTAAAACCCGTTTCATTATTACAGATAACGACCTTATGAATTTCATTAGAATTTGCGAGTACTGGTGTTACTAGATTTGATGAATAAGGAATGGATGCAATTACAAATGCAATAAGTCCAAGTAGAATTGCTTGAGGTGATGTTAGATTTCTCATGGACGGTGTTCCTTCTGGTCTGATTTGCAAATGATGAGTTTGGTTTATTCAAACCTGATGGAAATTCTACATCCCTTTAGACTCACTCTGTACTCTAAAGACTCTATCTATCCTGTATCCTCATAGGTCTGCATAGGTACTTAGGTCGCAAACCACTGTATTTTGATAGATATTTACTATCGTAAAACCTTTTCCATTACAATGACTTAGGGTCACTTGAGTTACTTCGACTAATGTATTCGATTATTGTTAAGTCACAAAAATCCGTTATAAACCAAGGGTAACGGAGAGGTGTCCGAGTGGTTGAAGGTGCTGCTCTCGAAAAGCAGTGTGCGTTAATAGCGTACCGTGGGTTCGAATCCCACCCTCTCCGCCAAGCTGGTAATTAAATTAAGGCATCATGACTTATCCGCCAGCTGCCTATGCAAGACACCAAGGAGTCTTTGTCACCTACCCTACATCGCCAATAGAAAAACCCAACAAGCGCAGAGACAATATGCCTAATAACCAAAATACCGCGACGGACTTTTCCCTAATCTTAGATAATGTCCTTAGACGCAGACAGCTTTTAATCGGCTGCGGCGCATTAAGTGGAATAGGATTAACCTGGACCCCTGGGGTATGGGCCATGGATGAGATCCCTTCCGAAACTACGTTAGACTTTGAGGCCGTTCCGGCAAATCTCCTGGACACCGTAACGGTTCCCCCAGGACATACCTGGCATGTGGTCGCTAGCTGGGGGGACCCTTTATGGTCTTATGGTGAATGCTTTAATGAAGAAACCCGAGGTTCCGCGCATAGTCAAAAACTTGCCTTTGGTGACAATAACGATGGCATGGAACTATTCGTAAGTAATACTAGGACACTTCTAGCTGTTAACAATGAATACGTGAACCTACCCGTTATGTACGGCAATCGTGCATCCAGGGCCCCCGAAACTTCAGAGGATGTTATGAAAGGACAGGCCGCGATAGGTATTACGATAATGGAAATTTCCCTTTTTAATGGGACCTGGTCCATCACAAAAGATTCCCCTCTTAACAGGCGTATTACCGCCCAAACCCCCATGAAACTTACTGGGCCTGCCGCTGGAACAAAACTCACTATCACGGACCTTGATCCAGACGGCAATCTCCCATTAGGCACTCTCAACAATTGCGGAAGCGGCCGGACACCTTGGAACACCTATCTATCCTGTGAAGAGAACTTTAATCTATTTTTTGCCTCCTCTGACCGTGAACACAACCTCAGTGAAGAATGTCGCCGTTATGGCATAAGAAAAAACGATCGCGGTTATAGTTGGTATAGCCATGATGAGCGTTTCGATATTGCTAAGCACCCAAATGAAGTAAACCGCTTCGGATATATCGTAGAGATAGATCCCTTGAACCCCAGTTCCCTCCCCAAGAAGCACTCAGCCCTGGGAAGATTCAAACATGAGAATGCATCCGTCGTAGTCAGCAAAGACAATCGCATCGTGGTCTATATGGGAGACGACGAGCGAGGTGAGTTTTTGTATCGATTTATCAGTGACTCCATTTTCCACCCGGATGCGGACAACTCCAAGATCCTTGAAAGCGGCTCTCTTTACGTTGCAAAATTCGCGGACAATGAACGAGGAAAGTGGGTCGAACTCACAGCCGAATCAACTGGGATGGCCTCCCAAGCTGAGGTTTGCGTTCATACACGAAAAGCCGGCTCCATAGTCGGAGCGACTACTATGGATCGCCCAGAATGGATTGCAGCTCACCCCCATGATGAAGCTATCTATTGTTGCCTCACCAATAACAAAAATCGCGGCAGAAAAACTAATGCCGGTGGGGACAAGACCTCTGTAGACGGCCCCAACCCACGTCCAAACAATATCTATGGGCACATAATTAGATGGCGACCAGATGAAGATGACCATGCCAACTCCGATTTTTCCTGGGATATTTTTGCCCTTGCAGGGAACCCCCATGTCCACTCTGGGCTGAATGCCGGATCCCCAAACATCAATGCAACAAATGTATTTAATTCTCCCGACGGACTAGCTTTTGACAGCCTCGGACGATTATGGATCCAAACCGATGGAAATTATTCGAATGAAGGCGACTTCTTTCGGATGGGTAATAACCAAATGCTCGTAGCCGATACCAATGCGGGGGAAATTAAGCGCTTCCTAGTTGGACCAAGGGAATGTGAAGTTACGGGTGTTACTTGGAGCACAGATAGAAAAACCATGTTCGTAGGAATCCAACACCCCGGCGAACGTGGCCATAGTCATTTCCCCGGAGGCAAGCAGAGCATTCCCCGTTCATCCATCATCGCCATAAGCCGAGACGATGGAAAAATTATTGGGTAACCTGCATATCCGACTATCAGCTCATAGTGCCACAACATGGACAATTATTGGGAAGTAGCAATATCCGCCAAAACGGGAAGAAGATAACCTCGGAAAAGCTCCGGATTTTCCGACATAGGGAAGTGCCCTAATTTTTTCATTATTGTAACCTTGGCCCCCGGGATACTTTGCCCCGTCCGCTTAGTGTCATCAGGAGTGCAAGAAAAATCATATTCGCCTGTCAACAGATATAGTGGGCAGAGCTCTGTATCTATTTCCGAAGAGCGATCTCTAAAGTCACTATCCTGCCTATAAAAGTGTAAATCTCCTTTGAAGACCCCCGGACCAGCAGACAAGTAACCCCACAAAGTCTCCCATCGGAACTCATCGGGGCTCTGCGGGGCAATCAAACCCGAAATTAAAGCGGAACATATCTCTCCACCATGAACATCCGGTCTATTAAGCCACTCTGTATCATACCAGGGCGTCTGGTAGTCGGAGGCCTCAAGACCAATAACAGCACGAAAATTCTTTCCATACCGACGGGCTAGCTCAATAACAAGACGCCCACCCATAGAACAGCCCATCACGACCGGATTCTTGGCCCCAATAGCCGCAATGAAGGAGTCAACTGTATCCAGGTACAGCTCTGTGGTCAGCCGATACTCTTGGTCCTGATATCCTACTGGCGGAAGACTTTTACCATGCCATGGCATGTCGAAGGCAATCATTCTAAAATTCGCTGCAATCTCCTTATCAACCAAAAGATGCCGAAATTGAGAACTGTCGGACCCCGCAGTGTGAAGACAAACAACTGGAATAGCTTTGTCACCCGAGAGGGTGCTTTCCTCAAAGTATATCCGACTCTGTTGGCCACTAATATCGACATTTACATATCGCCCCATGATAGGCTCTAGCTTATGGATCCCAGTTTCCATGCCTCAGTCTCTCCCCATCTTCCTAGGTAAAGCAATCAACTCTTTTATGTAGCGGAGATTAGACATCATCGGATATAAATCCCCTTCAATACTTGCCTCTCCAATTTTCACCATTGCAAAAATATCGTGCCATCCTGATGGAGGGAATTTCATCCAATGTTTCAACCACGCTCCATCCGACGCCTTTATGGTAAAAACTGATGGTCTCAAAAGCTGTGGACCGGCCACTAGCTGATGGATCTCACCTTCACTAATACTAATAAAATACTCAGCCTGGCTACTTTTTAAAAGGAAGGTTGTAGTTAGGTGGCGCCCACGCCATATTAACCATGCATCCCGATTCACAAAATCCGGCAATCTTTTTATAAAATTATCAACCACTCCTCATCCCCTATCCTTTATGCAATAACAGGAAAATCAGCATTTGGGCAAACTGGTCATAGCCTTTATACTGCGCCCCCATGGATATACTAAACTCTTCAGTGCCTCTGGAAGAGAGGTTGGATAATTTTTTTTGTATGGAAACTCTCCACGCCATTTAACAGAGGAATAATGAATCAACGTGTCGTTCGGTTAAGTCTTTGGTTATGCATTCCCGCCGTTGGCTTTTTGCTGACAATCTGGCGGCCAAATGCTCCAAATCCCGGCAGTTCTCCGGAATTGAGCTCAGAATCCACCCTTGTTTCTGCCAAATTTGATCTAATCGATCACTATGGCAACCCCGTCACTGAGAAAGTCCTTCAAGGGAGCCCTGCAGCACTTTTTTTTGGATTTACTCATTGCCCAGACATATGTCCCACCACCTTGTTAAACCTTGACAATTATCTGAGCACTTTATCTCAGGAAGGATTCGCTCTACCCGGATTCTTTATCACCGTGGATCCCTTAAGGGATACTCCAGAGGTAATGAGAGGGCACCTAGCGAACTTTGACGGAACCATAACAGGTATTACAGGCCCACCCGATGAGATCAAAAAGCTGCTGGAAAATTGGAAAGTATATACAAAGATAGTACCACTAGAAGACACAGATTATACAATTGATCACACGGCATCCGTTTACCTAATTGATGCCAACGGTATTCTCCGCGACACCCTAAAGTACCAAGAAAGCCGCGAGAATGCTTTAGTAAAACTTCGGCGGTTTCTCGCCACCAGTGACTAGGGAAATCAAGAAGATCTGCTATCTTTTCATTAAGAATTACGCCCTTCTAGAAACGAGCAGACTTCCGGATACACAGTGCGGGGGCCCAAACGTGCCACTGTTGCAGCATGTTTAACCGCAGCCAAAAGGTGAGCATCGCGAAAGCGCTTGCGACTATGGGTATATTCTTCATAAGCGGCTTGCTGCATTTTATATGCATGCATTTCCGACTGATCATCTTTACAAACGTCAAAAGCTAAAAACTTAAATAACGCCTCTGGATCATGGCCGCACTTCAGGTAGTCGTCGGCCATCTTTGTAATTTGAAGGACGCTTTCCGGAGCCCGGAGTTCTGCTATAGACCCCTCCAATGTATTGAGATCAAACTGCTGCTGACACTCAAGATGCTTGGCAATAGAATCGATTGCTTCTTGCTCACTGCTACCTTCTGGCAACGCAGTTAGCAAGGATACCCGTGTAGGGTCCCATTGCAATGTTTTGTCCAAGTGGCGAATTTCGTATCCCTGTCCCCAAGATAGCAACGCCAACAATCTAGCCTTCTGGCTTAATCCCTCTACGGACAATAGATACCGCCTGGCATTAATGCCCGTATGGAGATGCACGTCAAAAGGGTTACCTGTATTGGATCTCAAATATCGACGTGCGCCCCCCAATGACAAGCCTTCGAGGACGCCCATCATCGACAAGCCCCCCGCCAACTGAGCTATCACCGGTTGTACGATATCAGCAATATTGGAGATAGCATCCACCTCCGACGCAAGTTGATCGACCGCAACCGTTTCATCCTCACATGTTTGGACTTTGATTTCTGCAACATCTAAGCCCTTTTCTACGATCAATTGTTCAAAATCTTCAAACCTCTTATATAAGGAAATTCCATCCTCAATAATTTTCCCACGCTCCCCTCCCGCATGCTCTAACTTCGGATGTCGACACAAAAACCTAACCGGTGGTCGCAAGATCGCTTCCGCATATTGCCAACCAATTATTTCCAAGGCACGGAAAGCAAAAACCGTATACAAAAAATAATGGTCGTCTAACGCGTTCCGGGGAATTGCAATCTTCAAAAGTGAATCCATTATTGTGCCAGCGGGAACCCTCCTTAACAATAAAACCAAATATTTCTCAGCCAAAGTTGACATGCGTTGTTCTAGGGCCGCCTGAAAACCAGCCAACAAACTTTCATCATCCATCTCCCTAAACTCAGCAATATCAAATTGCACCAGTATATTAGGCCCCATGGAGGGAGAGTGAATGTGCTTATTAGCAAGTGCCACACTCTGGATTACTGGAAAAAACCCTTTTTCGCCAACATTGCGTTTTGACAAGGCCTCCACTGAGTAAATTCCGGAAACCGGATGAACAGGGCCGCCGTGATGAGAAGCAGGCAACACTGTCGAACGGCTGACGGCCAGAGCTGCCGCCGCCAAAAGTCGTTCTTTTGATTCACCCTTAGACAATCGTGTGTATGTTTCCGCAATTATTTCATCAGGCTTCGTTTGCTCGATCAACCCCACCAGATGTTCTGTTTCATCGTCGAATCGCAGTTGCTGTGCCATATTTGAATCCCCCTTGACAGCAAAGCCCTCTGCCCCGCCTGTGCCAATAACGTTATTACAGCGTTGGCATTTTCAGCCCACACATATAAACTACCCTTACAAGTCTAGCCACCACCCCAGCAAAGCGCCAGCCATTTGCATGTTTGCATCTTCACACGAGGAACCTCCAATATGAAACTCTACGATTTTGGCCCAGCTGCTAGCGCCAAGCGCGTCCGAATTTTTTTGCACGAAAAAGGCATCCAGGTCCCGACTGTGGAACTTGATGTACGTGATGGAGCTCAATACAAAGAACCATTTACAACCATGAACCCTTTTCACTGTGTGCCCTTCCTAGAACTTGATAACGGTACGGTGATAGCAGAATCCATTAGTATTTGCCGGTACCTTGAGGAGCTAAATCCAACGCCCTCTTTATTTGGCCAAAATTCGGAGGAACGCGCGGTAATTGACATGTGGAATAGAAGAGTAGAGCTAGACGGCTTCTACCCAGCACTCCATGCCGCCCGTAACTCTATTCCCATGTTTAAAGGGCGGGTCGTTCCAGGAACACGAACCGATATCGAGCAGTCCCCTGCAGTAGTGGAACGGGGGAAAGAAATGCTGGAGATATTCTTTGGACGGCTGGACCCCCACCTTTCTGATAATGCGTTTATTGCCGGCGCCAAAATTAGTATTGCAGATATCACTTGTTTTTTCGCCACAAACATGGCGACAGCTTTTGAGATGGACCTAGAAGGAAAATTCCCGAACACCTATCGATGGCACCAGGAATTTTCTGCACGGCCCAGCACTGAGGCCTGACAAATGTCCGCATATCTGATCGTCCGCGCTAAAGTCAAAGAAGAGAACCGAGAGGCTTTTGATAAGTGGTACCAGTCCGAGCACCTACCAGATGCGCTTCAAGACTTTAGGGGCATAAGCGCAATGCGTGGCTGGAGCGATGTCGAAGACAATGTACACCTTGCTTTCTATGAGTTTCCGACCCTTGCAGCAGCAAATAAACTTTTAGGCTCGGAACTGATGCGAGACTTCATCAACGAATTTGACAAACATTGGGAGGGGAAAGTAACAAGGACACGAGAGGTATTCGAAGTAAAGCAGTTATTGGTGGCCAAATAAAATTCCGAAAAAATAAAAAAGGCGGTTAGGAACTCCAGCTGTCACGTCTGCTCTCGCAAGAATGGGCCCAAATCCGGAGAGAATGCCTCATGCTCACAAAGTCTTCGAAAATGCGTTATAGCTGATGGGAATTCTGTTTCAATATCCAAGCTGACTATTGGTGACAATTGAAGAGCAGAGAGGCTTTTCTTTCTTTTGCGTTCCCTCATAAACAACGCATACTCACAGCAGAAACATATATCTGCAAGGGTTAACCGGCCATTTGTTATGAAGGCACCATCTACCGACACCGCATTATTAACTGCCGCCAAATAAACCGCCAACGCATTTTTTGCTCTTTCATAAATTTCTTTAGTTACCGTATCATTTGCCAACGCTAACAAGTAGATCTGCGAATCCCTAGCAAAACCAAGGCTTGCATCTAAAAAGCTATCCACTCGTGACGTGCTGTACGGATCTTCACCGTACAAACCTGTGCAATTCTTGCCAAGGCGGGCAACAGCTCTCATGATGCTGTTGGACTCAAAGATACCCACCCGCCCATCCGGGCTAAAAGCTGCTGGGACAGTTCCAAATGGGTGCGCCTCTATGAATGCATCAGTTTTATATAACACAGTGCCAACAAAGCCTGTCCGACCTTTCCGAGCAAGACTTTCATCTTGCTTGTCCTTAGCCTCGAGAGGGCGGGCCGCAAAATCCCATAACCATTCGCGCAGTTCAGGAGGCTTTGCTCCAACAAGTTCTACATTCACGCCACATAGGCGGGCCGCAATAGTTGATTTAAAGATTCTAGGATTGGGCAAATAGGAAAAAATGCGTATACCTGCCATTTGGGAGTCCCCGTTTGTTTTTTGTAGTTGTATCATGGCTCATAGGTTAGCCAGGAGAAAGAATGAATGACAAAAATAGATAAAATAGAAACTACGCTTTACCGCCTTCCCTTGCCCGAAGCGGTAGAGGCTGCTTCCTCAGGTGTCATGGCTGATATAGACATGGTGATGGTCCGAGTCTGGGATAGCGATGGAGCGCAAGGATGTGGCTATAATCCATTGTTTTCCGGCCAGGGATCCGCATTAGTGGAAATCATCAACAATGTTTGTACAGAGATTGTTTTGCAGGAGGACCCCTCACGGATCGAGTGGATATGGCATAAGATGTGGCGCCGGCTCCACTATGCAGGCCGCGGGGGACCTGTTAGCTTCGCAATAGCAGCAGTCGACACTGCCTTATGGGACCTAAAAGCCAACTCTCTCAATCTACCACTTTGGCGATTGCTTGGGGGTTTTAATCCAGAAGTCAAAGCCTACGCAGGCAATATCGACCTCAACTTTCCCATTGATAAACTTCTGGCCGGGGCCGACAGAAGCCTAAACGACGGCCACAGATCCATTAAGATGAGGTTAGGTAAACCTAGCTTGAAGGAAGACTTGTCTCGCGTCAAAGCTATGCGGGCCCACATAGGACCAGATATTGAATTAATGGCTGATGCCAACGAGGCCTGGAGGCCTGATCAGGCCTTGCGAGCACTTAGAGCACTGCGAGAATTTGATTTGGTATGGGTCGAAGAACCGATACAACCAGATAATTTTGCAGCCTATGCCCATCTTCGAAATAACGGGGGGGTCCCCTTATCAGCTGGAGAAAATCTGCACACGTTGGCCGAATTCGCAGCGTTGATATCTGCTGGTGGCATCGATTTCCCTGAGCCTGACTTAGCCACATGCGGTGGCATTACCCCTTGGATGAAGATTGGCCATCTGGCCGATGCCCACGGACTACCCATAACTTCGCATGGGGTCCACGATATCCATGTTCACTTATTGGCCGCATCACCCAACAATGCCTACCTCGAAGTTCACGGCTTTGGCATGAACCCATATATTGAACATCCTCTTGTCGTAAATAATGGAATCGCAACGGCCCCCGATCGCTCCGGCCACGGGATGGAATTCAATTGGTCATTTTTGGAAAAATTCCGCGTTAACTAAGAAATGCCGCTTGAGTCACCTTATTGGTTGGTATCAAAATATTTGCGGCAGAAATAGAAAAGAAGCTGAAAGGAGTAGTGTATACATGAGCAAAAAAGTTTGCCTTATCGCAGGCGTAGGCCCAGGGACTGGGATGGAATGTGCAAACCGGTTTTCTAGAGGTGGTTACCAAGTGGCTATGTTGGCCAGAGATAAAAAACGGCTAAATTCTTTAGAAAAAGAGATCGAGGATTCTCATGGTTATGAATGCGACGTCTCAGATCTGGATCACTTGGTCGCAACGCTTAAGCAAGTAGCAAAAGATCTCGGAGATCCAACCATCCTAATCCACAATGCCGTTGCAGGAAATATAGATGGAGGCGGCGCAAGCAGATTCATGGAAAGTGATCCCGCAAGATTAGAGCGCAATTTTCGGGTGAACACTACATCTCTCCTTTACATGGCTCGAGAATTGGCGCCTGCCATGATAGAAGCCGGCGAAGGCGCAATTGTTGTTACAGGAAATACATCTTCCACACGCGGTAGTGCCAACTTCGCCTACTTTGCACCGACCAAGGCAGCCCAAAGAATACTCGCCGAAGCAATGGCTCGAGACTTAGGGCCAAAGGGTGTGCATGTAGCCTATATTTTGGTGGATGCGGCAATAGATACCCCTCGAACACGACCTATATTTGCCCCCGAAAAGCCAGACGAATATTTTTGCAAGCCGTCAGCAATTGCTGATGAGGCTTATCACGTTGCCCATCAAGATCGCTCTGCTTGGTCCTTTCTGGTGGAACTCAGGCCTGATATCGAGAAATGGTGATTCTTAATAAATTTAGAAATATAGTATAGACAGAAGGAGCTGGAAGAATGCGTAATTGCCTTATAACAGGAACGAGCTCGGGGATAGGCTATGCAACCGCCCTCCGGTTAGCGCGCGGCGGTTTCCAAGTACATGCGGCAATGAGGAGTTTGGAAAAAGCAGGCCAACTAAAGAGCGCAGCAGAATCAGAGGGGCTGTCGATATCCTTCCATACATTAGATGTAACCGAGCAGGATTCAATAGATAGAGTAGTCGCAGAAATAAATTCCGACCACGGCAAAATAGACTGCCTGATAAATAATGCTGGGCTCTCAAACGCTTGCCCCCTAGAACTTTATCCTGAGAACGAACACCGTGCCCTTTTTGAAACCAACTACTGGGGGCCTGTTCGATTAATCCAGGCCGTACTGCCGGGCATGCGAGGTCGCAAAGATGGTGCCATCGTTAATATTTCTTCCATACTTGGAAAAGTTGCCGTGGTAAACCAAGCAGCCTATTGTGCTTCAAAATTTGCAGTGGAAGCATTCAGCGAGTCCCTAGCCTTGGAAGTCGCCCCCATGGGCATCCGCGTTGTAATCATTGAGCCAGGAGTAATAGCAACACCAATCTTTGGGAAAACTCCTGTGCACTACGACAAGCAATCACCGTATCGCCAGGCTATGCGGCAAGGGGGCAGATTTTATAAATCATCTATTCCGCAGGCTACCCCCGCTGACGAACTCGCAGAAACCATCTGGACATCTCTAACAACTAAGAAGCCGCAGTTGCGTTGGTTACACGGACATGGCGAGAGCCTGGTAGAACGCCGGCCAAACGTTTCTGATGAAGAGTATATCGCAATTAGCTCGCTCGAAGACGATGCTTACAATGCCCGCTTTAAGGAACTTTTTTCTATCGACCTGGCGCCAAAAAACACATAATAACCAAAAAGTCTGTTCCTCCTCTGCGGCCGCCATACGAGCGCTCTGCCAATGTCAGCACACTGATTAAAGCACGACCCTACAAGGAGCCGACCGTAAATCGCATCCCTCCCAACTTGCCGGCCTCTAAAACCCGAATGAAAGCCCCATAAGCGTTTATGAATTCCTCAAATCGTCTTAACCCGAAAGCCTCTCCGGCTTCCTTGCTTTTTGATTGATACATTTTAAATCTCTCCGGCAAAATCTTCGCCCACCAGCTCGATAGATCCTCTGTTTCCAACGAGTCAAAACCCGCCTCAAAAATATAGTTTTTATACTCAACCTCCGTATGAACGCCCACAGCAGCCATTCCATCTCGAAGAATGTTCCGTTCGTGACTAGATAAATTAGGCGAGGCTATCCAATCGGTAAAAACCATTCTACCCTCCGGCCTGAGCACCTCTCGGCAATTCCTGAATAACGCTCCCTTATCCTCTATATGAAGAAACCCTTCCTGACTGACTACGTGAGTGAATGCATTTTGTCCAAGCGGCATGATACCGGCATCACCACAGACAAAGGAAACAGTGTTCCCGAGGTCCACCCATCGTGTTAGGCGCGCTGCAGACAAGGTTCGGGATTTATTTACGTCCAGCCCCACCACACTGCACCCATAACAATCAGAAATGTAGCGGGCAGGGCCACCCATTCCCGAACAGACATCTAGCACAACCGAATTGGCCGAAAAACGGGCTTTCTCAGCTAATTCCTTAACGGCCTGAAGGCCGCCATAATGATCCTGATCATATGGAAACAAATCAGACGGCACTAACTTTTCAACTTTTTTCCCCTCACGTGCCAAAGCCGCCTTTATTGATGATTCATTAATGGGGTGCTCATTAACAAATGTAAGAAGATCTACCACGCACTTACCAAGCTTCCGCTATTCCCCGTCTATACTCTCAAAACTACTGCAAAGCCCCAACTTCCGCCGCAATATGCTGCTCGTCTTCCGCAGTATGCCCTAAATAAAGATGATTATTTCTGCACAAGAAAATCTACAAACTTCTGTCCTCCAGAGCTCTAACGACGCAACCATTAATCAACCAATTACCATCTGGCTGCAATTCCATTGGATACTGGGCCAACCAGGTTTCTCCCAGATCATCGGAGATTATGACACCTTGAATCCACACACCCTTTACTTCAGCTAACTGGAGAAACTCGGACCTCCGAGCGTTATACACCTCGGGCCAGAATTTCCGGACCATGGACAAAAAACGGGTGGGGGTCCGAAACTTATCCTGTATGGATGGAGACGCGTAGGAGAATGCTTTTTCTGCATCCTTGGAATGAAATGCCTTCAATTGCGCCCCTATTATCTCCTGTATCTGCAGTCGATCGTCTTCACCCACACGCGGAAAATATTTGACCTCAGCATGGCTGCCGACTGCCACCACGCTCGCTGCCACTGCTATAAGCACAGCTACAAGAATTTTCATGGCATTTATACCTCCGTTAGTCTCGTCCCCTCCAAACCAGCTCGCCTGCTTCAGTGGAAATTGCCATCTTTACATTCGAGTGCCCCGTTGCCCTTATACGCCAAATGCACACCATTTAGTTCTCTTCAATCCCATTGGAGGGAACCCACAAAAACGCTGGATACAGCCCCAAATCGTTAATCCTTAAGAACATAATGCTAATAATTACGATGAAATGTGGCAAATATATGTTGCTTTCCTGCTCGTGATATCTGTCACAGGAGCCAGGAATAGGGTTCCATTGGGTACCTTCTTGGTACATTCGGCAGCGGAAATGGTGCCATCGGATACTTGGAGAGCAGCTATTACAAGACACAAGAACTTAGATGTCCATGGCTAGACGTGGCCATAGCTCAACATAGCATCCGCTACCTTTACGAAGCCGGCAATATTTGCTCCCGAAACATAGTCCACTGGTCCTTGAGTTCTGGTTCCGTACTGCACACAAGAATCATGAATATCCCCCATCATATTTTCCAACATTTCTCTGAGGAGATCGGGTTCCCATGAGATACGACCGCTGTTTTGACTCATTTCTAACCCAGACACCCCAACACCCCCGGCGTTGACAGCCTTGGCAGGCCCAAACAACACCCCGGCTTCCTGAAACGCTTCAACCGCTGACTGGTCACACGGCATATTGGCCCCCTCTGCGACAGCCTTGACTCCATTTGCAATCATAGTTCTGGCGTCCTCTATACTTACCTCGTTTTGCGTAGCACAAGGCACTGCACAATCACCCTCTACACTCCAGGGCCGGCTTTTTTCCTGAAACGAAATCTCAGGGAACTCGTCAGCGGCTTCGGCTATTCTTCCCCGTCTTTCTGCCTTCAAGGCCTTAATCCAATCTATGTGTTCTTGGCGCAAACCACTTGAGGAGTGAATGAATCCGCCAGAGTCGGACAGTGTGATTGGTTTGGCTCCTAAGTGGAGAAGTTTCTCGGCAGCGTGCATTGCCACATTTCCAGAACCAGAGATCAACACTCTTTTACCTTCAATGGCATTGTCATGTGCCTGCAGCATATTCCTGAGAAAGAAGATCGCTCCATACCCAGTTGCCTCTGTTCGTAGTTGGGATCCCCCAAATTCCAAGCCCTTGCCAGTCAAAACACCAACAAATTTATTAGTTATTCTTTTATACTGGCCAAACATATAACCAATTTCTCTCCCACCAACCCCAATATCCCCAGCAGGTACATCGGTGTCCTCTCCTATATGCCTGTACAATTCAGTGATAAAGGATTGGCAAAATCTCATAACCTCATTATTAGATTTTCCTCTTGGATTAAAATTTGCCCCGCCCTTCCCACCTCCCATCGGGAGTCCCGTCAGACTATTCTTAAAGGTTTGCTCATAGCCCAGAAATTTTAGGATGCTAAGATTTACGGTTGGATGGAACCGGAGGCCGCCTTTATAGGGCCCAATAGCGGAATTAAACTGCACCCGGAAACCACGATTTGTTCGTATGTTCCCTGAATCATCTGTCCACGGCACCCGGAAGTAAACCACTCTTTCCGGCTCTGCCATTCGCTCTAAGATTTGGTTTTCGTGATAAATCGGCTTGTCTTTAATATATGGAAAGATGGTAGAAGCGACCTCATAGACAGCTTGATGAAACTCCGGCTCCCCGGGATTTCTCTTCTTAACACCCTCCATATAGCGGCTCAGATATTCTCTAGTTTTAGCACTATTTACGTTATTTTTTGACACAGCACATCCTTCCGGTTTCCTACGGAACATATATTTACATGGAGCACACGGACTTTAACAATACAGTGGTTGTTTCAGGTGAGGTATTAACTTTTAAAGCTAAACAGTCTAGAAAATTCGTGGCGTCCCCAGGGGGAGTCGAACCCCCGTTTCCGGCGTGAGAGGCCGGTGTCCTAGGCCACTAGACGATGGGGACCACAGCGTCCCTTCTTTTAATGCGCCGGTCCAATTCAGGCAAGACCATAACGATCATAGGAATAATTTCTAGGCTAGGAGACGCGCTGCCCGAACAAACTCATCTATCTCTTTTTTCTGCAGACTATACGAACACATGAATCTCACCAGACCCTGTTCTCCTGGCCAACGGTGAAATAAATACCCTTCCGCCAATAGGCCCTTCAACATCCTTTCCGGAAGGCATGCAAAAACCGCATTTCCCTCAACCTTGTAAATAACTTTCACGCCACGCAGGTCGACCAAACCGTCTCTTAGCCACTTAGCAGCTAAGTTCGCATGGGACGCCAACTTTAACCACAGCCCCTCCTCGAGATAGGCGAGCAGCTGTGCGGACACAAAACGCATTTTACTTAAGAGATGCCCTCCCCGCATTCTTTGGCGTCCAAATTCTTTGGCGTGTTCTTTCTTAAAAAAAACTACGGCTTCTGCAGCTAACGCCCCATTCTTCGTAGCCCCAAATGAAAGGACATCCACCCCGGCACGCCAAGTCATATCCGCTGGACTGCACCCAAGGGATGCAACTGCATTAGCAAAACGAGCGCCATCCATATGAATGACCATACCATGCTGGTGTGCCAGTTCTGATAGTTTTAGAATCTCTTCAACAGAATAGAGCGTCCCAACTTCCGTCGTCTGAGTAATACTTAAAGCACATGGCTTAGGTTCATGGTCTCCGTGGGCTCCCCAATTATCAACCAAGTCCTGAAAATCACTACCATCTATTTTGCCTTGGGAGCTCTTAACCTTCACCATGCTAGCTCCACCCGAGAAAAACCCTGGGGCACCACACTCATCTACTAATATGTGTGCGTGGCCAGTGCAGTAGATCGCGCCGTACGGCGGGGTGACATGGCCAAGAGCAAGGGCATTGGCTGCTGTACCCGTGACAACCGGGAAAACTTCAACCTCACGTTCGAAAACTTCAGAAAAGACTTCCTTTAGTTGTCCAGTTAACTTGTCCTCTCCATAAGAGTGCGCAAAGCCACTATTGGCATCTACTATAGACTCCAATATTTTTGGGGCGATTGGCCCCTCATTGTCACTACATAAATTTAACAAGGTTCCGTCTCCAAAAAACGCAATTACTGGCTATTTACGACTTGTATATCAATCTCTACAAACCGCTCCTTAGGTTTTTCAACCTTATAAGCCTTCTTTTCAACTACCTTCCCCTCTTCAAGACCTATTATTACCCAGGTTAAAGCCGTTTCCCACGCCCTAGAAAGGTCGATTTTTGAAGGCTTTGCAGGCCCGTTTGGATGGGAATGATAAAGGCCGACAACGTCCATTTCGCCTTCCCGTGCAAGCCTCTCTAGGTCAAACCGTAATTGGGGATTAATCTCGAATTTGGTTTGGGGATCCTCCGCACAATTTTTGCTTCGGTGAACACTCGATACATGCACGTCACCTTCACAGCGTTTCCCCCATAGTAGACCACAAGCCTCCTCGGGGCACGATTCCTCGGCATCGATAATAATTTGCCGCATGGAATTATTTGGAAAAAAAATCATGGGGCTTGATCAATTAATACCCTGTTGACTACCTCACCACTAAATAAATCATATCCTATAACCATATCCCCTGTTGATGTTTCCATATGTAGAAACAAGATACCTTCCTCAACATCTATGGATTTTACGTTTGTCGATTCGCTAGCATAGAGATTCAGCGTTTCACCATCAGCAACTAGCTTATCACCGACGGAGATATCTTGCGCCCTTCGGACAACAGTGATGCCAACGACTGAAGTTCCAACTAGAATTAGAACTCCCAAGGCTATTACAATAAATTTTAGTACAGCTATATTAATCGCTCAAACCCCAACATATCAACCGGGCAATGGAAGCAAAAAAACACCAATTCTGTGTCGAAACCACTTCAGCACGCGGCCGACTAGATCAGTTTCTAACGGCACAGTTGCCTGAATTCTCTCGAACACGTGTGAAGACACTCATTATTGCGGGTCAGGTAACAGTAAATATGAAACCCTACGGTGACCCAGCATTTCGTGTTTCAGCCGGTGACAAGATCATCATAACTGTTCCTCCTCCACAATCAAGCAAACCAAAGCCCCAGCGCATACCCTTAGATATAGCCTACGAAGATAACGACCTGATAGTAATAAATAAGCCAGCAGGGCTCGTCGTGCATCCTGCACCTGGTCACCCTGACAACACTTTGGTCAACGCCTTATTATCCCACTGCGGACCGAGCCTATCAGGAATTGGTGGCGTACGGCGACCCGGCATAGTACATCGGCTTGATAAAGACACGAGTGGGCTTTTGGTCGCTGCGAAGAATGACCTAGCCCACAAACAACTCACAAATTCATTTGTGAGAAAAACGATAAAACGTAAATATAAAGCCATAGTTCTAGGTGTCCCACAACCGCACCGAGGCCACGTTAACACCAGTATAGGCCGAAATCCGAAAAATCGAAAGAAAATGGCGGTCGTATCTAAAGGCGGTAAAGCCGCTCAGACATTTTATCAAGTGGAAAAAATTTTTGGTGATAAAGATGCCTCACTAATAGTATGCGAACTAACCACAGGTCGGACACATCAAATCCGGGTACATATGGCGGAAATTGGTCATTCCGTTTTGGCCGATCCACTTTACGGCGGTCATCGTGGACTTCGGCAACACTCGGGGTCTCCCATGAAAACAACACTACGTGAATTCCCCCGCCAGGCGCTCCATGCCTTTATGTTAAACTTTCTCCACCCAACCAATAACGAAGTTATGGAGTTTCGCTCGAGATTACCCGACGACATGGCTAACTTAGTGAAAGCGCTCGAAGGGGGATGATAAGCCCAATTTCATAACTACCGGACTCCAGCTATTGACAATTAGCCTAAGAAACCTCAAATGAAGTGGGTAGAGTCACCATTACATGCTTGGCCCAATGGTTTGCACGCCTCGGAGAACAAAATATGGGTTCGTCTAAACTTCCCGTTCTTTCTGGTGAGAGCGGCCTATCTCGCTACCTACGTGAGATACGTCGCTTCCCAATTCTCACGAAAGAAGAAGAATTTCAACTCGCTAAGGATTGGTTGGACCATGGGGACGTGGACTCTGCCCACAAATTAGTTACATCCCACCTGCGATTGGTGGCCAAGATCGCTATGGGGTATCGTGGCTATGGATTACCAGTCAGTGAATTAATTTCTGAGGGTAACATCGGCATGATGCAAGCAGTAAAACGGTTTGATCCTGACCGAGGCTTTCGTCTGGCTACCTACGCAATGTGGTGGATCAGAGCCGCAATACAAGAATATATTCTGCATTCATGGTCTCTCGTGAAAATTGGTACCACAGCCGCCCAAAAGAAGCTTTTCTTCAATCTTAGGAAGTTAAAACGTCAACTAAAGGCTATTGATGAAGGTGACTTACCGCCTGAAACCGTGGCCACTATAGCCGATAGGCTTAATGTGCCAGAGCACGAAGTTATAAATATGAACCGAAGGCTTGCCGCACCGGACCACTCCCTCAATGCTCCATTAAGGGCAGATGGAGAGAATGATGCTGAATGGCAAGATTGGCTAGAAGACCCAACACCCAATCAAGAAGTAGAAATTACAGAAGCTGATGAACTTTCCCATCAAAGGAGAATGTTAGAATCTGCGATGTCTGAATTAAACGAAAGGGAACGCCATATTTTTACCCAGCGCCGCCTTATCGAGGAACCTATGACACTAGAAGAACTTAGCCAAATATATAAAATTAGCAGAGAGAGAGTTCGTCAGATTGAAGCTAGAGCATTTGAAAAAGTTGAGCACTCAATAGAGCAGAAAAATCAACAAACACAAGATCAGGACGCTAAATAATAACATCAGTCTGTTGGGAAAAATCGAGAGAAGCCAGCCAACCAAATCCGAGACACATTGCTCAATGAGCGGTGGAGGAAAATGGATCCCTTATAACGATAGTATCCTTACGATCAGGCCCCGTCGAAAGTATTGTGACTGGGGCACTAATTAGCTCCTCTATTCGTTTCACATATCTAAGAGCTTCGTCTGGGAGTTGCTCCAATGAGCGCACGCCTTCTGTGCTGCTCTTCCAGCCTGCTAATGTTTCACATATTGGCGTCACTAGAGCCTGGAGTTTGGCCGACGAAGGCAAACAACGGATTGCCTTTCCTTCTAGCTCATATCCAACACATATCTTTATTTCAGACAATTCATCAAGTACATCGAGCTTTGTAAGGGCAATTCCGTCCACGCCCGACATCTGGACTACCTGCCGGAGCATGACAGCGTCAAACCATCCACACCTTCGTTTCCTCCCAGTTACTGTCCCGAATTCCTTGCCCCGCTCTCCTATCGCCTGCCCGATATCATCCAGAAGCTCGGTGGGAAATGGGCCGTTCCCTACCCTGGTCGAATATGCTTTTGAAATACCCAGCACATAATCCAAGGCCTTGGGATCAATTCCACAGCCTGATGAGATGCTTCCAGCCAATGTGTTGGATGAAGTGACATAGGGGTAGGTGCCATGATCAATATCCAACATTGCACCCTGTGCCCCTTCAAAAAGTATCCGCTCACCCTTCATTCTACTGCGGTGTAGTATTTGCCACACCGAGTCCTGGTGCGGAAGAAGGCGCGGAGCGATCTTCATAAGTTCCTCAACCATTACATCCTTATCAATAAGCGCCAAATCTAATGCCGAGCGAAGACTATTGTGATGATCCAAGGCAATATCCAGGCGCTCTGCAAGCACTTCGCTATCTGACAAGTCGCATAGCCGGATTGCCCTACGCGCGACCTTGTCCTCATAGGCAGGACCAATTCCGCGACCCGTGGTACCTATGCCACCTCCCTTCTTGTTGCCCTCTCGAGCTCTGTCCAACTCTCCGTGATAAGGAAGGATTAGACAACAGTTCTCAGCAACTCGGAGACGCTCTGGAGTAATTGAAACCCCTTGTCGTTGCACACGCTCAATTTCTTCCAAGAATGCCCATGGATCTATCACAACACCATTCCCAATCAGAGAAACAGCGGATGGTCTGACAATCCCCGATGGCAGCAAACTCAATTTATAAGTTACACCCTCCACAACCAGAGTGTGTCCAGCATTATGTCCACCTTGATACCGCACTACTACATCAGCTTCTTCAGAAAGCCAGTCAACTATTTTTCCTTTGCCCTCATCTCCCCATTGAGTCCCTACTACCGCGACACTTGGCATTATTTGACTCCTGACTCTTGTGGGTTCGGAAGGGGGCATACCTCATCTTCCACCCAAAAATGCGAACACAATAAACGACGTCCTTCGGACTCAATATCCGACTCAGGAACCAATCCATGAACAACAATCCACCCAGCTTCTCTCAACTTGTTGCTAATTCCAGATGAAGCTCCAAATGGGAGATACAGGCGTTGCGCTGAATTCTTCCTAGGCACCAAGTCAGTCAGAACATCCATGAAGAGAGTAAACCCCGTCGCCATTTCATTTTTATTTGATTGATACCGTCCGCCCATTCCCAGCTCGGAAGGCGCACCCGTAGCAAAAACAGCAAAGCTAACCCCTAAATGGTACTCAAAACCCCTTGTTTCCGCTGGGTCAACTGTTAATTTTAAAGCCGGCTGTCTTTTCCTTATCAGAGACACAACTTCTCCCAAGCGGGTGTTCAGCAAAGCAGCCTCATCGGGCAGACTAAGTTGTTTCAGTTTCTCGAGACACTCTTCCGCATTACCTCCAGCAGCCAGAAGGCCCAACAGTCGATCCTCGGTATCGCCAACCACCTTTTCGATGGCACTGCGGTCTTTCCTACTTAGCGCCTGCACAACATGTTGCATCTCCGCCGGAGACAGCTTCATGTCACTGCATATAAACTGCGCCATGGAAGGCACGTTAATATCAACGGTAAGGTCTTTAATACCTAAACCTAGCAGTGACTCCGCTGCAAGCAATATTACCTCAACATCTGCCATGGCAGCGTCGGCGGAGCCAATCAACTCCGCGCCCACAGTTCTAAACCCCCTTTTTTGTTGGCTTCGTCCTACGGAAGTTCGCAAGACCTCGCCATCGTACATAACCCGGAGGGGCCTCGGAGCTTGCCTAAGTTGGGTCCACGCTAACCGCGCCACTTGAGGTGTAATATCGGCACGAGCCGCCATCATATTATGTGATACCGGGTCCATGAGCCGAAAGGTTTCCTTAGCTACATCGGCCCCTATTCCCTTAAGGAGGGCCACCTCGAATTCGATCAAGGGAGGCTTGACTAGCTCGTAGCCGGCCGAGCCAAAGCAATTGCGCAGTTTGGCAGCCAACTCCTCTTCATGAGCAGCAAAAGGGGGAAGCAAATCACTTAGCCCAGATGGAAGCACGGCATCTTCTAGATTATCAATCATAGTGAGTAATTCATTGAGGTTGAAATATACAAGGCTCAGTCAATCAGACAGATCAATCGAAAGACAAGGGCTTCACCTGAACCACATTGGGCAAGCAAGTTACCTGTTGTAGAATATCTTCTGTCACAGGCTGATCAACCTCAATTAGGGCAATGGCCTCTCCGCCAACTGCCCCCCGCCCCAGGTGAAAGGTGGCAATATTAACACCAGCCTGACCCAATACCCCACCGAAACTTCCTATAAATCCCGGTTTGTCGTGGTTTCGCACAAACAACATATAAGAACCTAATTCTGCTTCGATGTTTATTCCATCAATCTGAGTAAGACGTGGACGACCACCAAAAAGTGTTCCACCAAAACTCCCCGTGTGGTTTTCCGCCTCAATAGTCAGGCGCACCATACTATTATAATCACACGGAGACTCTCTCTTCACCTCCACAACTTCGATGTTGCGATCTTTTGCGACAAAGGGGGCATTTACCATATTAACAGACTCTAATGAAGGGCTAAGAATCGCTTCCAGCAAGGCGGCAGTCAAAGGTTTAGTATTAAGACTGGCTGCGGCTCCTTCATACTCTATAACTATCTCTCTAACCCCTTCCTCTATGGCCTGGCCTGCAAAACTGCCGAGTTGTTTCACAAGAGACATGTATGGGGCTAAACGTGGGGCCTCCTCGGGAGTTAAAGATGCCATATTCAATGCGTTAGTAACAGACCCGGTTAATAGATAATTTGACATTTGTTTAGCTAGCTGAATCGCTACATTTTCCTGCGCTTCATTCGTGGAGGCCCCCAAGTGGGGGGTAACAATGACTTCCCTGAGCTCTAACAGGCCTGGGTCCTCAGGTGGTTCATTCTCAAAAACATCTAAAGCAGCGCCTGCAACCTGACCACCTCTAATGGCCGACTTCAAGTCGCGCTCAACTATTAGGCCTCCTCGGGCGCAATTGATAATACGAACGCCCGATCGCATCTTATCCATAACTGACGCATCAATCATTCCACGGGTCGTGTCGGTCAGGGGAACATGTAAGCTGACAATATCGGACCTGGTCAACAAATCATCAAAGTCAACTTTCTCTACCCCAAGATCCCGAGCTTGTTCATTAGTCACAAAGGGATCATAAACTAAAACTTTCATTTTGAGCCCTTGGGCTCGATCGGCAACTATCGAGCCAATATTTCCACAACCCACTAGGCCTAAAACCTTACCGCTCACCTCCACTCCCATAAAATGAGCTTTTTCCCATTTTCCTTGCCGAACAGAAGAATCTGCTTTTGGGATCTGACGACACAGGGACAACAATAGGGCTATCGTATGCTCCGCAGTAGTTATCGAATTTCCAAACGGCGTGTTCATAACCAAAATTCCCTGTTTGGTAGCCGCCGTGAGGTTGATATTGTCTATTCCGATACCTGCCCGACCCACAACCTTCAATCGATGTCCGGCCATTAGCAATGAGGTATCTACATTTGTAGCTGAGCGAACAGCAAGCCCGTCATACTTGTCTATGGACTCCAGTAGTTGATGCGCCGTCATGCCGACCCTGATATCTACGTCGATACCATGGCTGTTAAACACATCAACAGCGCTTGGGCTCAGTTTATCAGATATTAACACTCTGCTCATTTCACCATCCTGTGAATACAGTCCCAATCAGGTCTATTGGTCCGCAACATCCTTACCCCGCTTAAATGCCCACTCGAGCCATGGCAAAAGAGCCACTATATTTTCTTTCTCAACAGTTGAGCCCGCCCAAATACGTATTCCAGGAGGAGCATCCCGATATCCCTTAATATCAAATGCAACCCCCTCTTTCTCCAACAAATTACACATTCCACTAACAAATTTTTGCTTCTCTGAAGATGATAATGATAAAAACCAGGGATCAACGATACTCAAACAAACTGAAGTCGTTGACCGGATGGCGGGTGAAGTAGCCAGAAACTCGATCCAAGGAGTTATTGCCACCCAATCCTCGATAATAGAAAAATTTTCTCTGTTCCGTCGAATAAGTTCCTCAGCTCCCCCAATAGCCTCAGCCCACAACAACGAGTCCAAAATATCCTCAATACACAACATAGAAGGAGTATTTATAGTATCGACATCAAAAAACCCTTCTACCGGCTCATTATTTTTTGTCATCCTAAAAATCTTTGGAATTGGCCACTTTGGCTCCCATGTCTCAAGTCTAGAATATGCACGTGGACTTAAGATAATCACCCCGTGCTGCGCCTCTCCACCTAACGCCTTTTGCCAAGAATATGTGGTGACATCCAGCTTTTGCCAGGGAAGCGCCATAGCGAAAGCAGCAGAAGTTGCGTCGCAGAAAGTCAATCCCGTACGGCTTTCTTGGATCCAAACACCATCTGGCACGCAAACCCCAGAGGTAGTGCCGTTCCAAGTAAAAATTACGTCCCGATCAAATTTCACCTGCCCAAAATCTGCTATGCGTCCATAACCTGCCTCAATTATATTAACATCAGCCAAGGCCAGTTCCTCAACGACATCGGTAGCCCAACCAGCGCCAAAACTATCCCACACCAAGACATCGACGCCACATTTTCCCAACAGGGACCACAAGGCCATTTCGAACGCTCCGGTATCCGACGCCGGTGTTATAGCGAGGCGATAGTCTTCTGGTAACCGAAGAAGGGCCCTCATCAGCCTCAACACTTCTCTAATTCGAGCTTTGGCAGGAGCTGACCTATGCGACCGCCCCAAGAATTCACTCTCAAGACCGTTAAGGTCCCATCCAGGTCTCTTTACACATGGGCCCGAAGAAAAACGCGGGTTTTCGGGAAGGACGGTGGGTTTCATACTATTTTTCTCCGCACCAGAGAACTGAAAACCGAAGCGGCCAGATACTAAGGATACCGACCCCACCCGTCAATGTTGCCTTACTCAACTGAAAAAGTTGTGAGAGTGGTTTAAAGGTCCATGGCCAGCACCTAACCCGGGAGCACTCATGATCGCCCCCAATACATATTGCCTTGCTTCCGCCACAGATGCCTCCAAAGGATTCCCTTGGGCCAAACCAATTGTCAACGCAGAAGCCAACGTGCAGCCGGTTCCATGAGTGTCCTTCGAAGCTATTCTTGGCGAATTATATACAGAAAGTTTTCCGCGCTGGGCCAGAACATCAAAAACCTCTGGATGATCCAGGTGGCCGCCCTTCAAGAGCACTGCTTTGGCGCCTAGCTCAAGAAGCTCGCCAGCAGCTGCCTTCATGGCCTCGACGCTCTCTACCCTGCGGCCTAGGAGAGCTTCAGCCTCAGGTATATTGGGCGTAATAACATCGGCCATTGGAATTAAACGTGACTTTAAGGCACTAACTGCCTTTTCCTGGAGGAGTGGTGTGCCACCCTTAGCATACATGACTGGATCCACAACCAGAATTGGGGCCTTTCCCAGATCGGAAATTACAGCACCAACCCTTTGTATCAATTCTGCGCGATGAAGCATCCCACATTTAATAGCGTCTGCCCCTAGATCCTCAAGAACTGCTGTCATCTGGGCTTCAACAAAGTCGACAGAAACTTCAGAAATTGCGTGAACCCCGAGGCTGTTCTGGGCCGTTAGAGCTGTAACAGCCGTAGCCGCATAACCTCCAAGAGCTGAAATAGTTTTTATGTCTGCTTGAAGGCCTGCCCCACCTCCTGAGTCGGACCCCGCAATTATAAGCACTCTTCCCTTCATTAATTATTCCATTCCATCAAAAGAATTCTGCACACATTTCTCTACCGCTCCAGCTATTGCCCGAGTGACAGAGTGAACCATACGTTCCTCCTCTGCCTCCACCATGATTCGGACCGCTGCCTCGGTGCCAGAATACCGCACTAATAGCCTGCCAATACCAGCAAGTTTACCCTCACAATCGGAGATGACGGACTCAACCGCATGTTTCTCCAAAACATCCGGTGACAGACAAGGGATGTTTGTGAGCCTCTGCGGAAGGGGGGTAAACATCCGACATACCTCACTAGCGGCTTTCCCCCTCTCGCAAAGCATGGACAAAATCCGTACTACCGTAACAAGCCCATCTCCTGTCGCATTATGATCAGATAAAATGATATGCCCTGACTGTTCACCCCCCAAATTATATCCGTTATCAAACATTTGCTCAGTCACATACCTGTCTCCGACTTGGGTTCTGATTAATTGCAGGCCCAAGCTGTTCAGATACCTCTCGAGCCCTAAATTTGACATTTGGGTTGCAACCACCCCATTCCCAATTAGTTTACCTTGCCTCTGCATCTCCGTCGCAAGTGCTGCCATTAGATGATCACCATCTAGCACTGCCCCCAGCTCATCGGCGGCTAAAACGCGATCTGCGTCTCCATCCAGAGCAAATCCTATGTGCGCCCGACTATCCACGACGGCCTTGCACATTGCGCCAGGTGAGGTTGAACCGCAACGTTCATTAATATTCATTCCATCCGGTTCCACGCCTAATGGAATTACCTCGACACCAAGTTCCCTCAAAACTCGTATCGCCACTTTATAACCGGCACCGTTGGCGCAATCTATTACTACACGGAGCCCAGCAAAATCAGCAGTGTTTGACCGAACACTCATTACGAAATCCTGATATCGCTCCTGGGCACAATTATCGCGAGACAATCGGCCGATTTTATTCTCCTGATGTCCAGGAGACGGCGCGTTCTCACCTACCACCCATGACTCAATGGTACCTTCTGCCTCATCTGATAATTTGCGGCCGTTAGGTCCAAATAATTTTAGACCGTTGTCCCGATAAGGGTTATGAGAGGCAGAAATCATAACACCCAAATCAGCAGAACTTTCGCGGGTCCGGATGGCTACGCCAGGGGTCGGCAATGGTCCCAAAAGGGTCACATTCATTCCTACACTCATAAATCCGGCAGACAAGGCCTGCTCTACCATGTAGCCCGACAGACGGGTATCCTTTCCAACGATTACCTCGTGCTGATGGTCACCCCGCATAAAGTACCTGCCTGCCGCTGCTCCAACCCGCATCATCGTCTCAGCAGTCATGGGTTCTTCATTCGCCCGCCCCCTAATACCGTCCGTGCCAAACAATTTACCCACTCTCAATATCCTTCTATTTTTGGCGCTTGCCGACCCCTACTCGGAAAACCAGGATCGCCCCTACTGCAACATCAGCTCTTACAAGACCAAACGAAACGTGCGCTTGCCCACTCTATTCCATAGCCCTCCATACCCCAAGCGCCTGACGGGTCTCCACCACATCGTGGACTCGCAGCAGCTGCACACCTTGCTGGACGCCATAGACACAAGTGGCAATTGAACCACCTAGGCGATCTTTTGGAGACCGGCTATTTTCGACGCGACCAAACTTCCTCGATGCCCCTAACATAAGCTGACACCCTAATCCATGAAAAAGACCCAACCACCTAAGCACCTTAAAGTTGGCCTCCTTGGATTTGTTGAATCCGAGCCCCGGATCAATAATAATATTAGTTCTTGGAACGCCGAGACCCTCCATAATTTGGACCCTCTGATAGAGAGCATCAAATATCTCAATAGCTACTCCCCCATCAAACTCATCACATGAAGTGGGGGCCATAGAAGCAGAATGAACCAATACAAGGGCCCTGCCAGAGGCAACGGCTATTCTTAAACTTTCAGGGTACGCGGAGAAGCCCGTAATGTCGTTGAGCATAGTGACTCCCAACGCTGACGCCGCGCGCATAGTATCAGGATGGTAGGTATCTATGGACAAGGGGATTCCTTTCCGCAGCAGGGCGTCTACTACAGGCAATACACGCTCCTGTTCTAACTCAGTTGAAATTGGCGTTGCCCCGGGTCTTGTGGATTCACCTCCAACGTCTATTATCGCAGCTCCATTTTCGACCATTTGTAACGCATGCCTGACAGCATGTTGAGTGTGAATATTTTCACCACCGTCGGAAAAGCTATCAGGGGTAACATTCAGGATCCCAACAATTTCAGGAGCCCTCCCAGCACCCCCAAACTGATTCTTACGAGGCCCAGATAGGTTTTCAGACAACGCCTCGATTTCATCTAAAAGAGCCCCACTTTGACTATCTCGCCATAAACCAAAAGCAGTCGCCGTCATATGAGTCATCTGATAACAATAATCTAATCGGCGCACGACCTGGCAAGCCGTGTACGCTCGGTTACCGAGAAAAGGCCAGGCTAGACCGTCAGCCACTGCCGCCTTGGCCACTTCTCCCCAAAGAACTCCCAGCGGTCGAACGTAAACACTTGGCAACCCTGATGACAATGAATTTCTCGCAGGTGAACCTAAACGTACCTTCTGCCAGACAAACTCTGTGTCCAGCTTAGCCACCCGGAGGAATATTGGGGCTTAAATCACTCTCGCCTGAAACCCCGGTGGAAGGCACTGATGAAGTTTTCCCCGCATCGCCCTCGGTATCGTCGGGCTCAGAAGATCTGACAATTTCGACCCCGTTGAGCAAACCTTCCACCTCGGGCCCAGCCAAAGTTTCATACTCCAACAACGCCTCTGCAACAGCATGAAGTTTATCTAATTCATCTGAAAGTATCTTCCTTGCGTTGGTTTCCGCATCATCAATCAGGGCCCTTATTTCCTGATCAATCAAACCTGCCGTAGCGTCCGAGATATTCTTGTGCTGAGTCACGGAGTGCCCCAGGAAAACTTCTTCATCGTTCGCATCATAACGCAGAGGACCTAATTTCTCACTCATCCCCCACTCTGTAACCATTTTACGAGCCAGGCCTGTAGCCTGCTGTATATCGTTTGCTGCCCCGGTAGTTATCTTATCAACACCAAAAATCAATTCTTCAGCGATTCGGCCACCATACATACTCGCCAATTTCGACTTAATCTCCTGCTTATTATGGCTATATCGGTCGCGTTCCGGCAATGACATAGTTACCCCTAACGCTCTACCTCTGGGAATTATTGTTACTTTATGCAATGGATCATGTCCCGGCATCCTAATCCCCACCAACGCATGCCCGGCCTCATGATAAGCGGTGATTTTCTTCTCCTCCTCCGACATGACCGCCGACCGGCGCTCGGCGCCCATCATCACCTTGTCCTTAGCCGCTTCAAATTCCTCCATAGTAACCTTTCGGCGGCCAATCCGAGCAGCCAAAAGGGCGGCTTCATTAACCAAATTGGCCAAATCCGCACCAGAAAATCCAGGAGTTCCTCGCGCTATAACCCTTGAATCCACCCCAGGTGCTAGCGGAACTTTTTTCATATGGACCTTCAAAATTTTATCGCGCCCCAAAATATCTGGGTTAGGCACCACCACCTGCCGATCAAACCTGCCTGGACGTAGCAAAGCTGGGTCGAGAACATCCGGCCTATTGGTCGCCGCTATCAAGATAACTCCTTCAGTGGATTCAAAACCATCCATCTCAACCAACAATTGGTTCAAAGTTTGTTCGCGTTCATCATTCCCCCCACCTAGTCCAGCTCCTCTATGCCTACCAACCGCATCAATCTCATCGATAAAAATAATACAGGGCGCGTTTTTTTTGCCTTGTTCAAACATATCCCGCACCCGACTAGCGCCAACCCCCACGAACATCTCAACAAAGTCAGAACCTGAGATTGTAAAGAAAGGAACATTTGCCTCACCCGCGATCGCCCTTGCTAGTAAAGTCTTTCCTGTCCCTGGAGGACCCACCAGCAGCGCCCCCTTCGGTATACGGCCGCCCAGCCTCTGAAACTTTTGCGGATCCTTCAAAAATTCGACGATCTCCTGTAGTTCTTCCTTCGCCTCATCTATTCCAGCAACATCGCCAAAAGTGACCCGCCCTTGTTTTTCGGTCAGCATCCGAGCCCTCGATTTCCCAAAGCCTAGTGCCTTTCCGCCCCCTCCTTGCATTTGCCGCATGAAAAATATCCAGACACCAATTATCAATAGCATTGGCAACCAATTTAATAATGCCCCGTACAAGGGCGAATGCCGATTTTCGGTTGAAGGCTTCGCATTAATCAGAACTCCGTGAGCTCGCAAAGTTTCAACCAAGTTTGGGTCATTCGGAGAGTATGTTGAAAAGCTCTGACCAGTATTGCCAAAGTGTCCTGAAATCTCGTTTCCCTCTATAGTGACATCCCTTACCTGCCCTTTTTCAACCAGATCTAAAAATTCAGAAAAGGCCAATGGGGCGACTGTGTTCTGGGGAGATTGCCCCTTAAACACATTGAATAATGTTAAAAGCAATAGGGCGATAATGACCCAAAGGGCTAGATTCCGACCAATGTTATTCACTTCAAATAATCTCCGTTCCTGCGGGTAGACCCCGGCAATATACCACCGTTGGGCAGCAAACGTCACTCAATGGTTTTGGAGACCTCATGACAACCGATACCCCGAAATAAAGGACCCGCCAAAGGCCGCCTCGGCCTATAATACGCGTGAAAACTAACCGCCCGGCCATCGTTATTGCCATGGTCCACATAGTCTAAATGGGGCACCGAAACCAAACCGTCAAGAGACCAAAGAGATGGAAGGGCATATGCAGCAAAAAAGGGAATCACAAAACGAGAAGCCTTCTTGGATGAAATATGGTTTCGATAAATTTGCCAGCCGTCCTTAGAGAGCGCCCTGACTTTATACTCTATAGTTGCGTCGGTTGGCTCGCCCTTAAGTTCAACAAGGAACCTCGAGTCCCACAGCACCTTGACGCCTCTTCTAATATCCAACGATGTTCCAGCGGCAATTGGTTCCCTGCAAACAAAAAGCCTATCTCGCAAAGACCGGAGAAAACAGCCGCCCAGGGTGTAGCCCGACAGGACCCGCTGCTGCTTCAACCTATCGACCAGCCTGGCTATGCTGGTTTCTCCTGGAGCATAAAGGCCACCACCCAGTGACCAGATGATGTTGGATAATGCCCTAAAGGCCAACTCCTGAGGTTGGGACATTATTTTTTCAATATCTACCACACCGTATCCCTCTGAGTGGATCTGTGTAGACCTAGCCAGAAGCCTCGAAACTTTTTGCTCTATCTCGCTGCGAGCCTTCGCGTACATCCTCGCCGATCTAGACAACCTCCTTGTCCGGAGATCTGTAGCCTCGCTTAGTAAAGACTTCCTAATCCGGGATCGGGTGTATTTGGGGTTATGGTTAGATGGATCACAGACCCACGCCTGATCCATACCTCGCAAGGTAGCCTGAAGCCTTGAAGCAGAAATTCCCAAAAATGGTCTTATAAGCCGAACCGATCCCTGCTCTCGAATTGCTGGCATAGCTGCCAAGCCATATTTGCCGCTTGATCTTTCTTTCCTCATTAATAGGGTTTCCGCCTGATCATCCCTATGATGACCCAACGCCAGGTGCAAGACATGCGCAGTTCTGCACCAATCTATCAAAAGATTATATCTAGCGGTTCTTGCTCTGGCCTGCTGTCCGCCTCTCACAGGCTCACTTTGCCAAACTAATGTGCAAGCCTCGACCCCATGGTTGGCCAGCCAACCCCTCACTTGAGCCGCCTCGGATGCGGACTCTGGCCTAAGCCGATGGTCGACAATCAATCCTATCACCGTACCATCCACGTCTCTCGCCCATGCCTTAAGAAGCATTGCTAGGCAAAGGCTGTCCGATCCGCCCGACACACCAACTGCTACGGTCGGCCGAGCCTCAAAAGGACGCACTGCTAACATCAGATCCGAAAATTCCGCGGCTGTCAGTGGTAAAGCGCTAGGAATACAGCACCTTCTTCCTGTTTTAAGAACAGGCCGCCTCAGCCCATTCCTGTTTAAGCCGAGTAACAATAACAGCCGGAGCGTCGGGATAATTGTTGGTCAATTTTCCAAAAATGGTGCATGCATCATCCTTTTTGCCCATAGCCTTCAAAGAAAGGCCGAGCTTTAAAAGATTATCTGGGGCCTTAGCCCCCTCTGGAAATTTGTCATAGCCATTCGCGAAGGCCTTAGCGGCGCCCACATAATTATTGCGCACATAGAAAGTCTCACCTAACCAATAATATGCATTCCCGGCCAAGCTATGTTCTGGATATTCTTCGATAAAGCTTTTCAATGCTTTCTCTGCGCTCACATAATCGCGTTTCTTTAAAAGAAGGCCGTACGCTGCCTCATAGGATTCTTCAGCAGTCAACTTTTCCTCGACTATTTCTGAATGGGATTCTCTTGCGAGAGAATCAAGCTCTCCACTTAATGGGTCTACAATAATTTCTCCAGAGGTGATTTCTCCAAGGACCTCCATAGATTCATACACTTCCATATTAGGGTCTGTTTCCACGACAGCGGGGGCCAAAGGGTCACCAATTGCAGCAACCTCCTCATCTGCCAAACCTGGTGTCCTAACTGCGGAAGGCTTCGACTCCTGAGCCATCCCGGCCTGTCGAACCGAGGACAGCCTTTCCTCCATTGTTTGCAGTCGAGCGTGCAAATCTTCAGTCAAAGAATTTAATGCCTCAATAGTTTGTGTAACACCGTGACCCGCCTCCTCGATCTGACCTGTTAAGGCTCTAATTTGCTCCTCTAATTCGCTAAGGCGGGTTTCATGGTTTACCGGCGACCACCCTCCAACAGTACCCCCAGCAACTGTATTTCCGTTAGCCAGACGTTGCTGAATACCCGCAACGTCCTTTGAAAGACGACTGATTTGGGCAATAAGAAACTCCAAATCATCGTTTTGTTGCGCGATGGCCCCGCTGCTACCAATAATTCCAAGGCAACAAAACATAGCGATTCCCAGAACCCCTAATCGGGTAGCATGAATTACGCCTCTACTCCAAGGGCTTTGGAACTGTACCCAACGGGATGAACCATGAGCCAAAATTACCTTGATATCCTGCACCGTACCCACCCATTCACTCCTGCCCAATTAGCAAGGTGCTGCGTACACAAAAATTATGGCAAAAATAAGCGCGACACCGAAGTATCTATCCCACTAGGTCCCTAGGCCCAGAAAAAGTCTGTCCCCCACACTACCTCGCAAAACCTAGCCATTAGATTTTCCTACAACAGGCGGACCCAAGCATGACCCCCTAATCCACCTGTGAAACACCTACGCGATTTTGTGCCCAGGCCGCCTCATTATGCCCTAGAACAATTGGCCGCTCTTTCCCATAGGAAATCGTTGACAATCGCCCCGGCGATATTCCTAGGGATATAAGGTAGTTTCTTGCCGCGTTAGCTCGACGCTCTCCTAGCGCCAAATTATACTCCCGCGTGCCCCTTTCGTCACAGTGACCCGCGATGGTCATAGTTAACCCGGGATTGTGCTTAAGAAACGTCGCCTGCATTCTCAGGGTTTCTTCACCATCGGATCGCACCACAGCCTTATCAAAGTCAAAAAACACCCGGTCTCCAGCTTGCTGGACGAGTTTCTCTTGAAACGACATGACTGGGTCCACGGCAGCCACCTCTGCGGTGCCCACATTCCCCGACTCAACTATGCTGCTCCTGGTATCAGCACCAACAACATCCGTACCTGCCACCGTACTTGCCGCCCCTTCACCGCCGCTCTCAATAGTCTCTTCTATGGCAGTTTCACAACCGGCAACAATCAGCAGAATCCCAACTAAGGTTAGCAATTTAGACTGCATTTAGTCCGACCTCCATCGCTGTCTTCCCCAAAACTTCCGCTAGACCGCAAAACACTCTTCCTAGGCCAATCCAGCCCCTCTTGCCAGCAAACCAACTTCGTGGCCATTCAAATTACCAGCCCAGTTATACTAGTTTGAAAAACCTAGGGAATCAAGGGTGACCATGCTGGATCTGAAGCATTCATTGGGGTCATTACTTTTCTCAGATTTGTTCCCAAAATATCTACACTGTAGAGACCAACATCGCCTGAACCCTGTCCCGTTGGGCGCTCTTGCTGATAAAACATCAATAGTCGACCGTTGGGCGCCCACGTAGGGCCCTCTACCAGGAAACCTTTGGCCAACTTGCGTTCACCGGTTCCATCAGGCCGCATTACGCCTATATAAAATACACCCCTGTAAATATTGGTGAATGCGATCCAATCGCCCCTGGGCGACCAAACTGGAGTGGCATATTTACCACTGCCATAGGTAATGCGTTTGGGCTCGGCTCCCGGCACCGCCTCCATAACATAAATTTGCTGCTTGCCTGACCTATCCGACTCAAATGTAACCTGCTGGCCATCCGGAGAAAATGAGGGTGCTGTCTCTATTGCCGGGTGATCTGTCAGTTTCTCCACAACCCTAGTATGAAGATCCATAACATAAATATCAGAGTTACCGTACCTAGCCATAGACATAATGACCTGGTTCCCATCAGGGGAAAAACGCGGTGCAAATGTCATTCCTGGAAAATCACCAAGCACCTCTTGCTTGCCGGTATCAATGTTGTAGATGTAGACTCGTGGCTTATCATTGAAGTAAGAGAGATAGGTTATTTCCTGCAAGGTAGGCGAAAACCTTGGAGTAAGCGCCATATGCCTACCATCAGTCAGATATCGATGGTTTTCACCATCTTGATCCATAAGAGCAAGCTGCTTCACCCGGTTGTCGGGGGGACCAGACTCTGCGACATAAACAATCCGAGTATCGAAATAACCTCCCTCTCCAGTTACCCTAGTATACAATTCGTCGGAAATAAGATGAGCCACCCTGCGCCAGTTTGCCTTCGGTGTTTTTAGGCGCTTACCCACCATGTATTGTTCGGATACTACATTCCATAAACGGAACTCCACACTTACTAAATTATCTGGCCCAACCTCAACCATGCCGGAAACAAGAAATTCGGCATTAATTTGCCTCCAATCCACGAACCTTGGAATTTGCTGAAGCTCCTCAGGTTTTTGCTGAAAGGCGCCTTGATCAATTGGACGGAAAAGACCCGAACTCTCAAGGTTGGCCGCTATTACCGTCGAAATTTCCGCCCCTAAAACTAATGCACTAGGGTCATTCGCATGAAAATTTGTAACCGCTATTGGTGATGGCTCTACCGTCCCCCGAGTAATATCAATCTCTGTTTCCGACCTAACTTCCGACCCAGTGATTCTGAACAAACCCATGTAAGCTAATGCTGCAACACCCACTAACAAGAGGACTTTTTGATTCATGATTGGTACATTCCTTTTTGCGAAACTCATCCAAACATATCACTAGGATCGAAGTTAAGTTTCATATCGCGCCATAGATGGTACTTCTCTGGAGATAAATATCTAATCTTTTCGGTTTTCCACACTGCCCTCACCGCGCTCTCAGCCATAGCCCGAAAAAACGTATCTGTTTTTGCCTGACCTAAATTAACGATTGCTACGTCCAACACTGTCCCGTCTCTGCCCAGTGAGATGTTGAGCGTTACTCTCATATTGTGAGCATCGCGTGCGCCCGCCGGAAGATTCCAGTGCTTTTGAATTTGATGGCGAATACTATCCAGTTCTGTCATGCTCAACGGAGCAGCTTCAACAAACTCACTATCAGCCTCGGCTAAGATTTCTTCTATCGGATCCGATGGACTCTCCAAAGGTTCCTCCTCCAAATCATCCCGGAAGCTTGGTTGATGTTCTTCCAACTCCTCGACACTTTTAAGTACCGAGGCAAATGGATCAGGCTTTGTTCTTTTCTCGGGAGGCGTGACGGGAGGAGCTGGTCTCGTGCGCTTTATGGGCTTGACCTCGGGTGGGATAACATCTCTAGGAAGGTCCAATACCGGGTCATCTCGGAAATTTTCAAGCCTCTCCGGTGCTTGGGGCGGACTAGTAACCGGGATGGCCCCTTCTGCCAACACAGCCTCAGCAGGTCTGGAAGAGGCAGGAGGAGGAGGCGGAGGCGAAACTTCTGTAGTATCCGGACTGGCATCATTTTCTTCTTTTGGGACCGGTGCCATTTTAGGAAGATTGCGATCCTCGGCGACTGCAACTAAATCTACTATCACCACAGTTTCATGCACTGGCTCGTCCGACCATAGATGCGGCATTCCAAAGTAGAAGACCAGCACGGCTATACAATGGCAGCCACCCGACAACATTAGTGAGCCCGGCATCATTTCCCCGCATTACCCCGGGCCATAGGCATTTTAGTGATAAGGGCAACCTTGCTAAACCCAGCGACATTAATAGAACTCATGAGCTCCATTACCAGGCCATAGCTAACCTTCTCATCTCCACGTACGAATATCCTTATATCAGCGTTCTCCCCCGTTATCGCTTTTAGCCGAGGCACCAATTCGGAAGGCTCAACCGGGGCTTCCTGTACGAAGATTTGCCCAAGATCGTTTATCGAGACCGTAAGGGGCTCATCATTGCCCTGAATTACCTCGGCCTCGGCCTGAGGAAGGTCAACCTTTACGCCTATTGTAAGAAGGGGAGCTGTAACCATAAACACTACTAGTAATACAAGCATTACATCAACAAATGGGGTGACGTTGATCTCTGCCATTGGCTGGTATCTCTGCCGCAATCTCTTGCCAGAAGTGTAGCTAGAGGTCTTCACCTTAAGGGACCCTCACTTAACTGCCTCGAAAGTAGTGCTGTAAACTCTCCTGCAAAAGTCTCGAGTCTCCCCCCATACCTTCCCAGATCATTAGACAACTTGTTGTACGCCACCACAGCAGGAATGGCTGCGACTAGCCCCAGTGCCGTGGCCAGAAGCGCTTCTGCTATCCCTGGGGCGACCACCGCTAGCGACGTATTATTGGTAAAAGCGATCGCCTGGAAACTATTCATTATTCCCCAAACGGTTCCAAAAAGGCCCACGAATGGGGCTGTAGAACCTACGGTTGCCAGGAACCCCATATACTTTTCCAATGCCTCCATTTCTCTAGCCAGGGCAACATTTATCACTCTATCAACTCTTCGCTGAAGGTTAGCCTGGGCTGTTCCATCCTGGGGATTGAGCCCCCGTTTAGCTGAATGTGTCCACTCCTTCATAGCAGCAACAAACAGCGCAGCCAAAGGATGCCCAGGAGCGTCACCTATCCGATCATAAAGCTCTTCTAACGAACCCCCAGACCAAAAAAGTTCCTCGAATTCCTCGGCCTGCTGCCGCAGCCTGCGGAAATATCGTACCTTGTCGAATATAATAGCCCAACACCACACTGAGGAAACGGCCAAGACAATCATAACAGCCTGCACAACCAAATCAGCCTGTGCGACTAGGCCCCAAATGGATAAATCATCGGCCAAATTGGGGCCTTTCAAAGACGCCGAATCTACTGTTGCCATTTGCTTCGCTCCCCTACATATCGCGCAAGTTACCAGCGAGGGAAGTCCGCAACCGTTGCGGCAACCTCATCGGCGCACCCAACCCATTAACACACGCTACCAATACATCTAACCGCACTAAGTCCTTGGCCGCTCGCTTTATAACTTGTTTTGCCTTAAGACTTGCTCCACGAACCACGCTTATATGACTTTCAACCACTAACTCATCATCTAATGTAGCGGTCGACAAATACTGTATTTCGCAAGACCTGACTACAAAATGCAAATCGTCGTTAATAGCCAGTTGCTTCTGATTCAGCTTAAGACCTCGAAGCAATTCAGTGCGAGCCCGTTCAGCAAAGCGCAGATAACTGGCATGGTACACAATCCCGGCTGCGTCCGTGTCTTCATAGTATACACGTACGGGAAAAACATGAATTGAAGCAGCGGCCTCGTCAGACATTCTAATCTCCATTAGATATACCTTCGAGAGGCAATTGCGATTGTCGCTCTCGCTGGCCCTTTTGATACTTCAATCCTATACACTCACACCCCGCCCTAGTAATTACTCTGCCACGGGGAGTACGCTGGACGTAACCTTCCTGCATCAAATATGGCTCAATAATATCCTCGATGGTAACACGCTCCTCTGACAAAGCTGCCGCCAAGGTCTCCACTCCAACGGGGCCACTATCAAACTTCTCTCCAATGGTCTTCAGATACCTCCTATCCATCTCGTCCAAGCCAGCCCCATCAACCCGAAGCCTCTCCAACGCCCGCTCCGTCGCCTGAACATCTATTTCACCAACTTTTTCTACAAGAGCCACATCTCGCACTCTCCGCAGCAATCGTTCAGCAATACGTGGCGTCCCCCGCGACCGTCTCCCAATCTCCCTAGCCCCAGAATCTGTCAACGGAATTCCTAAACGGGCGGCAGAGTTGCAGACGATAGCCGTTAAATCGTCATCAGTGTAAAAGTCTAGCCTGCATTGAATGCCGAAACGGTCCCGGAGAGGAGTGGTGAGAAGCCCCGCTCTGGTTGTGGCACCAATTAAGGTAAAAGGCTGCAGAGTCAGCCGGACCGAGCGAGCCGCTGGTCCCTCGCCTATCATTAGGTCCAGCTGGAAGTCTTCCATGGCGGGATAGAGGATCTCTTCTACTAGCGGACTGAGGCGGTGGATTTCGTCGATGAAAAGGACTTCTCGTGGCTGCAAGTTCGTAAGCACCGCAGCTAAATCACCCGGTTTTGCAATTACCGGCCCCGACGTCATTCTAAAACCAGCGCCCAACCCCCTAGCCACTATCTGAGCAAGAGTGGTTTTTCCTAGGCCTGGAGGACCGGACAAGAGAACATGATCTAAGGCAGCCGACCGCTGGTGAGCAGCTTCTATAAACACTGTAAGATTTTCACAAACGTTTCGCTGGCCGATAAATTCAGTAAAATTTTGAGGTCTTTGTGATTGCTCTAAAACCTCCTCTGCCTGCGAGGAGCCACTCACTACCCTAGTGTTCTTCTTTTCGCTCACCTCGCAAGCCCCCTGAGCCCAGCGTGAATAAGAGAAGACAAGTCATCCGCGATATCCTCGCTTCGTGAGGCCTCAAGGATTGCAGCTTGAGCTTCTGGCCGCCCGTAGCCCAAGTTGACCAGGGCTGAAATAGCCTCTTTCATAGAACCCTCCGCCACGCTCTTCGAGGATTTAGTGGCCAAAGCCTCAGTTGAGAAGCGCTGCCCTTCAACTTTATCTGCCAGCTCAACAACAAGTCTGTTTGCTACTTTTGGCCCTACACCGCTGACGCGTCGAAATTGAGAATGGTTCCCCGATGCAACGGCCCCATGCAATTCATGAAGTTCCAAGGCCGAGAGGATTCCCAGAGCAACTTTGGCGCCAACACCTTGAACTGTTTGCAATAGCAAAAACCACTCCCGCTCACCCTCCTCGGAAAAACCATAAAGATGGATATGATCTTCTCGAACGTGGGTGCTCACAAACAAAGTAGCCATCTCGTTTTGATTGGACAAAGCGGCAATGGTTCTTACAGAACAAAATAATAAATACCCCACTCCCCCAACATCTAAAATGAGCCAATCCTCACCAACAGAGTCAACTGTACCCCGCAATTTAGCAATCATTTGTGTGCCCCTGCGCCCAGAGCTTCTATGTTCGAGCCACTATGGTGAGCATGACAAATCGCTATAGCAAGTGCGTCTGCCTCATCCTCACTCTCGGGATTCGCCCCTGGGAGAAGGTGCTTAACCATAACGTGGATTTGTTGCTTCGCCGCACGACCCGTACCAACAACGGAGAGCTTTACAACTCTATTATGGTATTCTGCTACTGCCAAACCAACTAGTGCAGGGGTCAACATTACAACGCCTCTTGCCTGGCCCAGCTTTAAAGTTGACGCAGCATTCTTATTTACAAACGTCTCTTCTATAGCAGCGGATTCAGGTTGCCATTTTTTTAATACCCGCAGCAAACTTTCATGCAGAAAGGCTAGCCGCCTAGACATATCAGCACTGACCGGTGGCGATATAATGCCACACCCGACATAACTGATTGCAATGCCGTCGAAATCCACTATGCCCCATCCTGTTTTTCGCAATCCAGGATCCAAGCCTATCAATCGTTTCCTGCGAGCCACTATAGTTTAAGAACCAAGTTTTTCCATGACTTCACCACTCACTTCAAAATTGGCGTGTACTGACTGCACATCATCACTCTCCTCTAACAGCTCAACCATTTTGAGCAAACTACGAGCGGATTCTTCCTCTAGCGAGACGGTAGTTTGTGGTATCCATCGGAGACCAGACGATCGACCCGCCCCAAACTTCTCTTCGAGCATCTCTCGCATCTGGTTAAAATCAGCTGTGTCACTCCTTATCTCATGGCTTTCAGCCGAACTTTCAACATCTGTTGCTCCCGCATCTAGTGCAGCCTCAAACATCTCCTCCGAGGTTGCAACATCCAAGGGATATTCTACAAAGCCAACCCGCTCAAAAAGAAAGGAGACACTGCCCGTCTCACCTAAACTGCCGCCATGCTTAGTAAAGGCCGCTCTAACTTCCGAAGCGGTCCTATTTCTATTATCAGTAAGCGCCTCAACGATAACGGCTACACCGTTTAGTCCATATCCCTCGTAACGGACCTCTACAAAATCCGTTCCGTCCCCGCCTTCGCCTCCCCGCTTTATTGCTCTTTCAATATTCGCATTTGGCATATTCACCGCCCGCGCTGCAGATATCGCTGTGCGCAAGCGGGCGTTCATTCCGGGATCCATTCCCCCCGCTTTCGATGCTACCGTTAGTTCGCGAGAGTGTTTTGCAAAGACTTTAGCACGCTTGGCATCCTGCGCGCCCTTTCTATGCATTATATTTTTAAACTGTGAATGCCCAGCCATGTCAGATGTTTTGAAACCTTTTCCTCAAGATTGTAACTTCGGCTCAATTCTCTCCTAAAGCCCAGCCAACCATATTACCATTCCCGAAGCCGGTTACCAAACTAATGTGGCAACATTTGGGCAAGGCCTATTTTCATTTTGGCCAATACTCTCTCAGATACGGCCCTTGAACAACGGGACTAACTTTTGCAGCAAGCCCATTGCTTCCATTTACATCGACCAAAATACCACAGGCTGTTCCTAAGCCACGCGGAGGGGAAACGCGCCCGACGGGCATCCGAGACTTAAAACGCCTCAACCACGAGCCCTTATCGCCACCGATAATTGAGTCATAGTCTCCACACATCCCGGCATCGGTCTGAAAACCGGTTCCCTTCGGAAGTATGCGGGTATCTGCAGTTGGCACATGGGTATGGCTTCCAATCACCACGGTAACACGACCATCAAGCATATGCCCCAGGGCCTGTTTCTCGCTACTAGCCTCGCCATGGGCATCCACCAGGATTGCGTCGGCAGTTTTACACAATTTGTGCCCTTGAACAAAGCGCTCAACGCAGGCGAAAGGGTCATCAAGTGGGTCCATGAAAAGTCTTAACATAACATTTACGACCACAACGCGCAGGCCAGACGCTAGGGTAAACAAACTGGCACCAGATCCTGGGGTTCCATCAGGAAAATTATGGGGGCGAAGCAACCGAGGCTCAGAGTCTATAAACGAAATTATCTCTCGTTGATCCCAGACATGATTGCCTGTGGTTATCACATTAACCCCAGCCGAGAAAAACTCTTCACAAATAGCTGGGGTTATGCCAAAGCCTCCAGCCGCATTCTCTCCGTTCACTACGACAAAATCTACTGCCAACTCACTTTTTGCACGCCGTACTAGGCGACAAACTGCAGTTCGGCCTGGCTGACCTACAACATCCCCACAAAACAGCAAGCGCAATTTAGCCCCCTGACTTGGACACCCGTGAGCACCCAAATTCCCTATACATTTCCTCTGTTATTATCCAGTCCAAGGCGACATCATCCTGATCAACTGGAATTGAATCTAAAAGCTGCGCCTCATAGCCAACCCCTACTGTTATAATTTTGGCCTCATCGTTATTAAGGGCGCCAAGCGTCCTATCATAGTAGCCACCACCATAACCTAACCTGTTGCCTCTGCCATCAAATGCCAAAAGAGGAACTATTACCACCTTTGGATTTATTTGCGGCCGAAATTCGTGCGGCTCTAAAGTGCTAAAGGGACCACTTGTAAGTGCATCACCTGGAGACCACTGCCGAAATTTTAAAGGTGCTGCCGGCGCCACAACGATTGGAAGGCATAGCGTGTGGCCAAGGCTGTGCAGAGATAACAACAAAGGCCGGATATCAATCTCACTCTGAATAGGCCAATAACCTGAAATCTTCACCGGTACCTTAATGTTGATGTTTTGCAAAAAAATATTGGCAAGCTCTCGGCCATCACGTCCGGTTCTGCATCTATGCCGCTCTTGGCGCACTTGGCGGCATTTTTTGCGCAAATTACGTTTGCTGTAACAATTCTCATTCCCTGCCAATGGCTACATCACTTCTAAACGGACTGTTTTCCAAACAGACGAGACCGCGGGAACCGTCGGCCCTATGGTCCACTGTGGCCTGCTGGTGCAGGTGGGCGCCACATGCCAACGGCACACCGAAGACAGAGGCGGCTCCCTAATGGACGTCATTGACCCAGGGACATATCGGCACTAACGAGATCCGCAGTACTCGTCCAAAGTCACTCTAGACTGTCTTCTTCCAAAATCAACTCATTGCGTATGTTATAATAAGAGATTTCTACTCTTTGTTATCGTGAGGTTGCGCGATCGCATCCAATTTCTCCACCATGCGTTCCGCACTGATGGCAGCGCGATTCAAAGTGTCTGTTGACTGCTCCAAGACAGAATCTGACACTGCATCTTTCGTCGCGCGAGCAAGTTCATTAGCATCTGAGAGTTTGTCGGCAATATCAAGACAGACCATAGCAAGAAGATAGGCTTCCCCAACTGGCCGTGAATCTCCGACAGTTTTTGCACGCTCTTTAACGTGTTTGTCGACATACCGACCGAGCCTAATCAGGTGATCTTCCTGACCTTCCTCACACACCACGGTGTATTGTCGTTCATTGATTTGTATGGATACTTCTGGCATGGCCTAGCCTTCCACCAAGCTGCGCACCTTCATTGTCGCGCTATTAATCCGGATGGACGCTTTCTCAGTAACGGCACGCAGCTTTTCGTGTTTCCCCTCCAATTCCGCAATGAGTGTCTTAAGACGGGCTATCTCCTCATTAGCCGCATGAAGCCCCTCATCTGATTTCCGGACTGCAGTCCCCGCTCTTTCAGCGGCCGCCTCGAGCGACTTCTGCATCTGGCTCAAAGCCTCCGAAAATCTCCCAACAGCAGCTTCTAAATTATCCATTTTCTAATTAGTCTCCATCAACCAGCCGTCTTCGATATCAAAGCCCCATAGAAGTCTAGGATAAGACCATCCAACGAGCTAGGTCAACTCGCCCGAGTGCCCATTTGAAAGCATGGAGAGTTGACCCACCGCAAGATGCGGTTAAGGTGCATGGTTATACGGCTCACCCTTTCACTTACGGGTGTTATTCACTAGAACAAAAGCAAAGTCAGGCAAAACTTTGCTGCAATCGGCTGGATCAAATGGCACACATTGACACGAATCATGGAGAGGATGTTGAAGTGAATTTATCCCAATTGGCAAACGCTATTCGAGTTCTCTCGATGGACGCTGTCGAACGGGCGCAATCCGGACACCCAGGAATGCCTATGGGAATGGCCGACGTGGCAACCACCTTGTACGCTGATTTTCTTAAGTTTGACCCTTCTCAACCAGAGTGGGCTGACCGGGACAGAGTCGTTCTTTCGGCTGGGCATGGTTCAATGCTGCTCTACTCACTCCTCTATTTGACCGGTTATTCGGACATGAGCTTGGAACAGCTGATGAGTTTTCGCCAGCTCGGAAGCAATGCCGCAGGGCATCCTGAGTACGGTATGGCCAAAGGAATAGAGACGACCACTGGCCCCCTAGGCCAGGGATTTGCCAATGGGGTGGGAATGGCTATGGCGGAACAAATGATGGCCGCTCGTTATGGCAGCGATCTAGTTAACCACCGTACCTATGTGCTGGCTGGAGACGGATGTCTTATGGAAGGAATTAGTCACGAGGCCGCATCCCTGGCTGGCCACCTCCAACTGTCTAAGCTGACACTACTATTTGATGATAACGGTATTTCAATTGATGGGCCGACCAGCCTAACCACTTCGGATGACCAACTAGCCCGATTCTCTGCGCTTGGATGGCATGTTCAGCACATCGACGGACACAACAATGATGCCATTGCTGACTCGTTGGCCGCAGCGGAACAAGATCCGCGGCCATCACTCATAGCTTGTAAGACAATTATCGGCCAAGGAGCGCCGACAAAGAAAGGCACAGCATCCGTCCACGGGGCGCCCCTCGGCAAAGACGAAGTGGACGCCACCAGAAAAGAACTGGCCTGGAGCCATGCCCCCTTCGAGGTGCCTGACCAAGTACTCTCCAAGTGGCGGCAGATTGGCTCAAGGGGACGAAAACAAAGGAAAGAATGGGATAAACGGGCAAAAGCTTCAAAAATATTACCCCTGTTTGAAGCCTCTCTGGACGGGATGTTACCTGATGGTCTAACTGAAACCCTGGCTGATTCAGTGAACAAGCAGATCAAGCAAAATGGGGCGATGGCCACCCGCAAGGCGTCGGAATTAGTGTTACAAACTATCAACGCGGAGACAAAAACTCTTATCGTGGGAGGATCTGCCGATCTCACAGGATCCAACAATACCAAAACCAAGGATATGTCTATCATAACCCGGAGTGATTTCTCGGGCAGTTATGTCCACTACGGTGTACGGGAACATGCTATGGCTGCAGCAATGAATGGAATCGCCCTGCATAAAGGACTGATACCATACGGCGGCACCTTTTTGGTATTCTCGGACTATGCTCGTCCAGCTATTCGGCTCTCGGCGCTCATGGGCCTTCGGGTGATCTATGTCATGACCCATGATTCGATTGGATTAGGTGAGGACGGCCCAACGCATCAACCGGTGGAACATCTGTCCGCCCTCCGCAGCATCCCAAACCTCGCTGTTTTTCGTCCGGCTGACTTGGCTGAGACTGCCGAGTGCTGGATGTTAGCACTCAACCGAAAGTTAGGGCCTTCCGTAATTGCACTTACCCGGCAGACTGTCCCCGATTTGCGTGAGACTGACAAGAATTTTAATCTCTGCGCCGCAGGCGCCTACGAAATAAGACCCGCCGGAGGCAAGTGCGAAGTTTCCCTTCTTGCCAGTGGCTCCGAGGTCAACCTTGCCATCAAGACCCAAATAATTTTAGAAAATGCTAAAATCTGGACCAAGGTGGTCTCCATGCCATGTTGGGAGCTTTTAGAGACAGTGCACGAAGACGAACGGGAAGAACTTTTGGGAGGAGCCGCTCTGCGAGTTGGAATAGAAGCCGGCACCAGGCCTGGGTGGGATCGTTGGCTTGGCAACAAGGGTTTGTTTTTTGGTATGGATAGTTTTGGCGCCTCTGCCCCGTTTCAAGACTTGTACAAACACTTCGGCTTAAGTGCTGAACATATAAGCAAAGTCATTTCTGAGAAATTTTAGTTTCAAACAATTGCGAAAGGAAATACCTGGCTAATGACAACTAGAGTTGCAATCAACGGCTTTGGACGGATTGGAAGACTCGTTTTGCGAGCCGCCTTTGAGAGCCGAAGGAAAGATATCGAATTCGTTGCGATCAATGATCTTGGAAGCATTGATGCCAATGCATTGCTACTGCAGCGTGATACCATCCACGGACCATTCCCAGGAAAAGTTAGAACCACTAAAACTGGAATCAATATTGGGAAAAGAAATATTAAAATTTTCTCGGAGCGGGATCCAGCCAACTTACCATGGAATAAGCTTGGTATTGATGTGGTCATGGAATGCACAGGGATCTTTACCAAGCGCACACATGCTGAACAGCATCTTGCTGCAGGCGCTAAAAAGGTATTAATTTCAGCGCCCGCTCAGGGCGAAGACCTTACGGTTGTGCGCGGTGTAAACGATAACAAATTACGCAAAAGCCATACCATTGTGTCCAATGCCTCGTGCACCACTAACTGCTTAGCCCCTGTAGCCGCGGTTCTCCACAAAGCAATTGGTATTCAGCAAGGTTATATGACAACGATCCACGCTTACACTGGTGACCAACGGCTACAAGACACACTACATCCAGATCCGCGCCGTGCTCGAGCAGCTGCCTATTCGATGATCCCGACTTCCACCGGCGCAGCAAAAGCCGTGGGCCTGGTATTGCCAGAGTTAAAAGGGAAGCTTGATGGAACGTCAATTCGGGTGCCTACAGCAAATGTCTCCGTGGTTGATCTGGCCTTTACAGCAAAGCGTAAAACGACTGTCGAGGAAATTAATAAAGCTGTAACTAAAGCAGCAAATACCCAACGCCTTAAAAACATTCTGGAGACAAACGACGAACCGTTAGTGTCTTCCGACTTTAATCATAACGCTGCAAGCTCCATATTTGATTTAACTCAAACTCAAGTTATTGAAGGCCGTCTTTGCCGGGTTGCCGCCTGGTACGATAATGAGTGGGGTTTTTCCAATCGGATGTCCGACACTGCCGTCATTATGGGAAAACTTCGTTAGCCTCTCTAGGGACCTGGGGTGCTAAATGCCGCGCTTTGAAACCATCGACACCTTATCCGCTCTGAACGAAAGGGCAACTGGAACACGCGTCCTGGTGAGAGGAGATCTGAACGTTCCGATGCAGGATGGATTAGTTACCGATGCTACCCGCATCGAACGGCTCCTCCCAACAATCCTGGAACTAACAAAGCGCGGCTGCAAAGTGGTGATTATGTCGCATTTTGATCGCCCTAAGGGAAAGGTGGTCCCTGAAATGTCTCTAAGGGCTCTAATACCTTGCCTTATGGAGATTTTTGGCGGACAGAAAATAGCCTTCTTAGAGAACCCTCTTGGAGAGACTGCCAAAGAAATTGTAGCCGACCTACCTAATGGAGGCATTGCCTTAGCTGAAAACCTTCGATTTTTTGCTGGCGAAGAAGATAATGATGAAAAATTTGCTCGAGCTCTTGGGAAACTAGGTGATGCCTTTGTTAATGATGCATTTTCTGTCGCCCATAGAGCCCACGCTTCGACGGAAGGGCTTGCTCGCATCATGCCAGCAGCTGCAGGAAGGTCCATGCAGTCGGAGCTAGAAGCCCTTGAAACAGGCCTTGCAAACCCGGAGCACCCAGTGGTCGCAGTAATCGGAGGGGCGAAAGTATCAACAAAATTAGAAGTCCTCACCAATCTAACCAGCAAAGTTGATCGATTAGTAGTTGGCGGCGCCATGGCCAACACGTTTTTGTACGCCCAAGGGACCAATGTAGGTGCGTCGCTATGCGAAAAAGAGATGGCTCAAGCAGCGCTCACAGTAATGAATAATGCAGCTGAAGTTGGGTGCAAAATAATTCTGCCATCCGATGTAGTCGTTGCTGAACAACTCAAACTCGGCTCCACCGGAGAAACGGTGCATATTTCCGCAGTCCCGCCCAACATGATGATCCTCGACATCGGCACAAACACCGCCCAAGCCATTGCCGCTGAGTTAGAAAGTTGCAAAACGCTCTTGTGGAATGGTCCCCTTGGTGCATTTGAATATCCCCCTTTTGATGGAGGAACTAGAGTTGTCTCCCGAGCAGCGGCAGAGTTGACAACCCAGTCAAAACTCCATTCGATCGCTGGGGGTGGAGACACCATAGCAGCGCTGGCTTCAGCAAATACACTTTCCCGTTTTTCATATGTTTCTACAGCAGGTGGTGCCTTCCTAGAATGGCTTGAAGGCAAAGAACTTCCTGGGGTCGCAGCCCTCTATGGGTAAAAGCCAGCTAATAAAACGGGGTGAAATTATCTGTTACCTGGGGGAACATTTTCAGGCCACGTTTGAGGTGATCTCAAAATTGGGCACAGACGCGCAACCAATCATCCGAACAGCGCCTGGGGCCGCCGAATACGCTGGCGTCCAATTTCTCTGGGACCTAATTAAATTAGCCCAAGGCCGATCGCAGAAATATAATGGGGTGGTCTTAGACTGCGGTGAGAACCCGGCAGCTGTCTTTGGTGCATTAAGAACCGGCTGGAAAAATATTGGTTTTACAGGGCCACCCAAATTACAAGATAAAGTAATCAGCCTAATGAGCCAGCACGGTGGACAGGTATTTGACTTAAACAAGGGACCAGTTTTAAATCTTCGGCATAGTGCCGACCCGACCACAGACTGTACTTCCTGGCTTAAAGGACTACAGAAGTGAAACACACCAATCAAAACCAGCGCATACCGGCCTGCCAACTTTATCTTATTAGTCCGCCTGATTTTGAAGTGAAGGACTTTTCCGTGAACCTGATTGAAACCTTAGCAACCACCCATGTTTCGTGTTTCCAGCTTCGCTTAAAAGGCGCCGAAGACGAAGATATCTTGAATACAGCAAGGGCCTTATTGCCGATCTGCCGGGATTTCGAAGTTCCGTTTATCCTCAACGACAGAGCTGATCTAGCGGCAGAGTTGAAAGCTGAAGGAGCACACTTAGGGCAGGATGACATGAGCTACAAGAAAGCCCGCCAATGGTTGGGTAACGACGCAATAGTTGGCGTAAGTTGTTACGATTCTACACATGCCGCAATGGTTGCCGCCGAATCTGGGGCAGACTATGTAGCTTTTGGAGCATTCTTTGCTACCACTACCAAAAAGCCCAGGACCCAAGCCACCCCCCAACTACTCTCTCTCTGGCAACAGACCACAACGGTACCGTGCGTCGCCATCGGCGGAATAACTATCGAAAACTGTCCACAATTAATCGAGGCTGGAGCAGACTTTATCGCTGTTATAAGTGGCGTGTGGAATCACCCGGGCGGACCATCAGCGGCAGTGAACCATTTTAACAGGCTGTGCACAACAGACAAACAGTCTGCTCCAAATTAGAGCTTGAACCTCCAGGCCCATCGCCTTACTCGTTGCCACGAGTGCTTCAAATTGATACTTTCCCACCTATCCCTCTTGCGAACCCAACTCACAGTGGAAAAAAATGAAAATAAATGGCAATGCCATTCGACCTGGCATGATTATCGAACACAAAGAACAGCTTTGGCGCGCCATTAAAACCCAAGCGACCCAACCTGGAAAAGGGGGTGCCTATAACCAAGTTGAACTCAGAAATCTTCGGGATGGGAGCAAGTTAAACGAGCGCTTCAGGGCAGCTCAGGATGTAGAAAGAACCCGACTAGACGAGCACCCACACCAATTTTTATATCGTGAGGGGGACGAACTAACTTTCATGAACACTGAGAGCTATGATCAGGTTTCCCTTAATGCCAGCTTTGTTGGCGACACAGCAGCATTCCTGCAAGATGGCATGGAGGTAATATTATTATCTTTTGATGGGGAAGTTTTGGATATCACACTTCCGGATAGCATTACTGTGACGGTCGCTGATACTGAACCCGTCGTAAAAGGTCAAACAGCTGCGTCAAGCTTCAAGCCCGCCATGTTAGACAATGGACTTCGCACCATGGTGCCACCGCATATCGAGCTCGGAGCACGTATTATAGTTAACACGGCTGATGGTTCTTATGTTGAACGCGCTAAAGACTAAAAATTAAGACATAGACATATCTATAATCATGGCTGTTCGCTCACCAGTAATAAACGTGATGGTAACCGCTGCAACCAAGGTTGCCAGGGCACTGAATCGTGACTTCGGAGAAATCGAACAGCTTCAGACCAGCAGATCAGGGAGTTGGGATTTCACTAGTCGCTCCTTTCAATACGGCGCACGCATTCTGAGAGAGACCCTTTCTAAGGCTAGACCAGGGAGCCAGGTGAACATACCCGGATCCTCGGTTGAAGAACCAGATAATGGAGCCTCAGAGCTTTGGATGGCCGACCCAATCAGTGGGAAAACCAATTTTGCGCACGGCATACCGCATTTTGCCGTATCGATTGCATATGTTACAAATTCGGAGGCGAAGAGTGCGGTCGTATACGATTTTATTAATGACAACCTTTATTGGGCAGAGAAGGGTGCAGGAGCCTACCGAAACGACCGAAGAATTCGTGTATCAAAACGTTACAACGTTCCGGACCTAGTCATTGGGAATTTTGAAGACCAATATAATGCCGATCGATGCCATGCGGCACGAGCTAGCGTAGCTAAATCGGGTTCAAGCATTCGCATTTTAGGGTCACCAGCACTAGACTTAGCCTTTGTGGCCTCCGGAGTTTTTGACGGGTTTTGGAGCTTTTCTGCAAAATCCGCTGAGCTCTCTAGTGGACAATTGCTAATAGGCGAAGCAGGAGGACTTAGCCAAACGGGTATATCTGGAAATGCCGCCTCAGGCGCAACCTCAGGGATTGCTGCGAGCAACGGACAGAATAACGCCAAACTTATGGAAATCTTAGGCCTCAAATAGCATACACCTGGATGGCACAAGATATTTGGTTGTCCAGATGGCCCTGGCTCGTTATTGTTGGCAGAGCTACCCCTGAGAGATCTCGGGCAACTAAACAAACAGATTGCGGCCAGATGGGATACAAAGCTGGGAAAGGTGATATGCCTTTTGCTTCACAAAAGATTAGCATACCTATACTAGGAATGTCGGGCGCTGGTATTTTCTGGCCTTTTGTAGGGCTATTGCTAACTGCCGTGTGGTCGAATTCTGCGAAAAGCCAAGAGCCAGTTGTGATCGGATCAAGCCAACCTCAAATTCAAGTAAATGAAGAAGCCGCATATGTAAGGGCCTATCAAGAGATGCCTCCGGGCTCGCGGTTGCCGCTGTTTGACCCCACAAAGGACACACTAAAATCTCGTGTTATTTATCTTCCTCAAGCTGTTTCTAAAGTTCCACACCCTCAAGTTAACTCCACAAGTAACGGCGAGAAAGAGCTAGCGCCCCCAGCTCCTGTAATAACGGTGGAGATCAATGAAACAGAGACTATTCCTGAGCCATCTCCCCAGACCGATACTGCAACAGAACAGGCTGAACCTGAATTTAGTGAGACAAGAACTGCAGCCCCAATTGAACAAACTCAATCAACTTCCTCCAGTGTGGAATCCGATGAGAAAGAACTAGCCGCAATCCCGCCAACTCCACCAGATGTTATTGATCAAAGCAGCTCCAGTAATACTAAAAGCACTGTAACAGAGCCCATTACTATTATTTTTAATGATGGAGAAAAAGACATAAGAACGGACGAGACCGAAAAACTGGCTGCCTTTGCAAATGAGTTGGTTACGAATGATAACATACGCCTCCAACTAAGATCCTATGCGAGCGACGTTAACGAGTCGGCTAGCGCGGCGCGACGCCTATCCCTGGCTCGTGCTCTTGCAGTCCGATCATTTCTAATCGAAGCAGGAGTTAACTCGACCAGAATAGATGTTCGCGCGCTTGGCGCTATGAATGAACGTGGCCCTGCTGACAGGGTCGACCTCGTAGTAGTAAATTGAACCAAAATAACCAGCGGTTGGTTAAGTGCAGTCCCCGAAACTCGTAGACCACAGAAATGAATAAGCCAAACCGTTTTATTACTAGAATGATACTTTTTGTAGCGGTTGCTATGGGTGTCACCGCAGTTCTCTTCCCACCATTGTCCAGTGCTTTCGTATCCAATCCGCCTCTTAACAGCCTGATAGTTGGCGTACTGCTTTTGGGAATAGGCTACTGTTTTCGGCAAGTGATCCAGCTGGGACCAGAAGTACGTTGGATAGAGACATTTCGAACCAATCGTCCCGGATTGTCTACCCAAACAGCACCGAAACTATTATCGCCTACTGCAAGAATGCTGAGCGAACGTAAGGGGAAAGTAACACTCTCCGCTACAGCCATGCGGTCTCTTCTTGATGGAATAGGAGCAAGACTTGATGAGTCGAGAGAAATTTCACGATATCTTATTGGATTACTGATTTTTTTGGGTCTCTTGGGGACTTTTTGGGGTCTGCTAGACACAGTGAGTTCTGTGAGCCGAATTATAGGAAACCTCTCGGTATCCGATAGCGATATTGTTGAAACATTTACGGGACTAAAAGATGGCCTAGCTGATCCCCTAAAAGGCATGGGAACCGCCTTCTCGTCTTCTCTCTTTGGATTATCGGGTGCCCTCATTCTAGGTTTTCTAGATTTGCAAGCTGGCCAAGCACAAAATCAATTCTACAATGATCTCGAGGAGTGGCTGTCGAGTGTAACACGCCTTAGCTCCGGTTCTGGCGTAGCCGATAATGATCAATCCGTACCTGCCTATGTTCAAGCGTTACTGGAACAGACCGCTGAAAGCTTGAGTACCTTACAAACCACATTGTCCAGAAGTGAGGAAGATCGCAGAACAACAAATGCCAATATTCTCCAATTGGCAGAGCGATTGGCCGCTGTCGGTGACCAATTACAACAAGCGGATAACGGCATTGATGACGCATCCCGGGGGCATCTGCGTAACATTGAAATGTATTCTGGGCGTATGATCGACGAGATGACTAGTGGCCGCGATCAAATGTTAGCTGAAATAAAAAGCGAAATTAAACTACTCGCTCGCACTATAGCAGCCACAGCAGAACAACCTAAACACCCGGGCTAGCCCTAGGAATAAGCAGCCAACATAAATTATGCAAAATTCCCATACCCAGCTTCACTCAGAAAAACCACACGATGTTAGCACGTCGAAATAAGGTAACCAGGAGCCCGGATATTTGGCCAGGATTTGTAGACGCTATATCAACCTTACTTTTAGTGTTGATTTTCTTACTGGTAGTATTCGTTTTAGCTCAATTTTTTCTCTCCCACGCGTTGTCTGGTAGGGACGAAGCCCTAAACCGCCTAAATCAACAGGTTGCTGAACTAGCCGATCTTCTCGCACTCGAAGAGCTAGCAAACATAGGCCTGCGCGAAGACGTGGCCCAACTTGGCACCCAATTGCAGGCTTCCAACAAGGACCGCGAAAACCTTAACCGAAGGTTATTCACGGCACTTGGGCAAAATGACGAAATAGCGCAGGAAGTGGTCTCTCTTAAACTTTCCCAGGCCGACGCCGAAGCAACTTCTCAGGAAGTGTCATTACGGCTTTCAGCCGCTCTCACAGCTCTGGAAGCCGAAAAATTGGCCCTGAAGAAATCGCAAACAGCGTTACTCTCAAATGAGGTTTTACTTGGAGAGCAAAGAGAATTATCCACCGCAGCCCAGAGGCAAGTCGCGCTGTTAAATCAACAGATTGCGGCACTTAGAATCCAACTTAATAGCATTGAATCGGCATTACAAATAGCCGAGGCGAATATAAATGAGAAGGATATACAAATAGTCGACTTAGGCAAACGTTTGAACGTCGCCTTAGCAACGAAGGTTGGTGAGCTATCTCGTTACAGGTCCGAATTCTTTGGTCGGTTACGGGACTCTTTATCCGATACCAGCGAAGTCAGCATTGAAGGTGACCGCTTTGTCATTCAATCAGGTGTACTTTTTGCAAGTGGATCCGCAGAGCTTGGTTCTTCTGGGGAAACGCAATTAACTGGTATCGCTGATTTGCTGCTGAGGATATCGGCAGATATTCCAAATGACATACAATGGGTATTAAGAATTGATGGCCACACAGACAAAAGGCCAATTAACACTTCTCAGTTCCCGTCAAACTGGGAACTATCGGCAGCCCGTGCGATTTCCGTAGCGCGCTATCTAACCGATCAAGGCGTCCCTCCAGGACGCTTGATGACTGCTGGGTTTGGCGAATTTCAGCCGATAGTCAATCGTGACGACGATCAAGCCTACCGAACAAATCGCCGGATAGAGTTCAAATTAACGGAACGTTAGAAAAAACATCGCATCTCAACGCTTAAAATAGCGTGCCTCTTCCCGGAGCCAGCTCTCCTCCGTCCACCCCTGTTCTATCGAGACTAGCGGGCCAGCTATTCCCCAAGATAAGGGCCGAAGCAGCCTCTGCAATAGCAGGGGACGTCATAATCCCATACCCACCCTGACCCGCCAGCCAAAAAAAGCCATCTTCGTATGGGTCAAAGCCAACGACCGGGGTGTTGTCTGCTACAAAGCTCCGCAAACCAGCCCATTTGTGTTCTATCTGACCAACAGAAACTTTAATAGCTTGTTCCACACGACTAACCGTGACAGCAATATCAATTTCCTCAGGTTGCACATCACACGGCAGCGAAGGAGTTTCGTCCGCGGGACTGGCAAGAATTTTACCCGCCTCCGGCTTGAAATAAAACTCCTCATCCACATCCATCACCATCGGCGCATTATCCGGCACTAACTCCCTAGGGGCCGAGAAAATAATTACCGTCCGTCGCTTAGGCACCAGGCCAATTGACTTAGCACCAGCCAACGCTCCCACTTGATCGGCCCAAGCACCGGCCGCATTCACCAAGATAGGAGCCGAGTAGGTACCATTGTTTGTGTGTGCAGACCAAAAGCCATCCCTTCTCTGGAGAGAGAGTAGCTCTGAGCCACAGAGTAGAACCCCTCCATTAAGTCTTAATTTGCGGAGAAACCCAGAGTGAATAGCATTCACATCCATATACATACCTTGCTCCAGGTACGCAGCGGAACAATACCCTTTTCGTAGAATAGGACACATTTCCTCAGCTTCAGAAGTCCCAACTCTACGAATGTCTGGCCCAAGCTCTTGGGCAACGGCAAAACTTTTAACAAAGTTAGCACCTTGGTCACTACGAGCCACGGTAAGTATCTTGTGCGGTGACATGAGTTCAGAACTCGAGAAACCATCCGGAGGGTTTTCAAAGAACAACCGAGAAGCTTCCGTCAATCGGCGTATAGTTGAGTTTCCATAATTAGTGGTAAAGAATGCGGCCGACCTGCCGGTCGTATGGTAGCCCGCACGCTCCTCGCGCTCCAAAAGAACCACGTCGCCATGTTCACTGAGCGAAGCGCTCACAGAAGCTCCTGCCACACCTGCTCCGACCACTAGAAAATCCGGATTCACTACCCTTTGCTCCAGAATAAAATTCGAACCTATTCAAAGAAATGCCGCCAATGGCCAGTTGGTTTCGAAAATAGGTTATACTTCAGCCACTTGAAGTATCAGGATAACAAAGAATGGATGCACATACACTGGTTTACTTTCATCCGGATTGCCTTCTCCATGATACGGGGGCAACGCATCCGGAACGGGCGGATAGAGTGAGAGCCATCCACGCTCATATTAAGAATAATTTTAGTAATGAAGTGCTATACCAAGAAGCTCCTCTCGCAACATTGAGACAGGTATCCCGGGTTCACCCGCCAAGCTACATTCGCTTCATTTTGGAGAAACTCCGCGGTTCTGGAAAAACATACCTGGATTCTGATACCATTATATCTAGTAAATCAGGCGACGCAGCATTCAGAGCAGCTGGGGCAGTATGTGCCGCAATAGATGCGGTGATCGATGGAGCGATAAGCAAAGCATTCTGCCTTACACGTCCGCCTGGACATCACGCAGAACCCACCCGCGCTATGGGGTTTTGTATTGTAAACAATGTTGCTATCGGTGCTCTGCATGCCCGACACCACCACTATATCAAGCGAATAGCCATAATAGATTTTGACGTACATCACGGCAATGGAACACAAAGAATATTTGAAACTGATAAAAATACCCTCTTTATAAGCAGCCATGAGATACCACTCTTCCCGGGAACGGGAAGCAGCTCCCAAAAAGGTGTGGGCAACATCCTAAATATTCCGCTGCATCCAAGGGCCTCCGGTGAGGACTTTCAGAAAAAGTGGAAGCTACAGGGACTCCCTCGACTGAGGTCCTTTCAACCAGAACTAATTCTCATCTCGGCAGGCTTTGACGGGCACCAGAGCGATCCCTTAGCTTCCATTAACCTAAAAACTGAAGACTATGTGTGGCTAACAGAGGAAGTCGTCAAAGTGGCGGAAATATTCAGCAAGGGGCGTGTTATTTCGACTCTCGAAGGCGGTTACGATCTGGCAGCTTTATGTGAAAGCGTAGCTGCTCATATAATGGCCTTGAAACCAACCCAAAGTTAAATCCTAGCACGCCCAAAACGAAGAAGACAGGCACTTTCATCATCGACATTCGTTACCAAAAATATTCAGTTGGAGAGTTCAGCTGATGTTTGTTATATCAAAGTACGATACACTTACTCCATTATGGCAGTTTCGGATTTTTACATTGATTAAAAAAAATGATGATCCACTGAGCTTGTTCCACGAATGGCTGGAAGAGGCCAAATCACATGAGCCCAATGACCCAAGCGCAGCCTGTTTGGCTACCGCAGATCAACAGGGTATCCCCTCCGCCCGAATGATCCTTTTAAAATCTTTTGATTCCAAGGGATTTGTATTCTACACCAACATGGAAAGTCGCAAGGGTGGTGAACTAGCCATCAACCCGTCTGCAGCGCTTTGCTTCCACTGGAAATCTATCCGACGCCAAGTGCGAGTGGAAGGTGTTACTGAAAAAATTGCCAGCGACGTTGCCGATGCATATTTTGAAACCAGAGCCCGCTCCAGTCAAATTGGCGCGTGGGCTAGCGCTCAGTCCCGGACCTTAGCAAATAGGGTCACTTTGGAGGATTATTTTGCGGAATATGAAGAAAAGTTTTCCAATAAGGCCGTGCCCAGACCTGCCCACTGGTCAGGATATGCGCTAAAGCCTCAGAGAATTGAATTCTGGCTAAGCAGAGAATCACGATTGCATGAACGGCTTTCTTATTATCGAAAAGCCAGTGGGTGGCACCATGATTGGTTGTTTCCATGAGCAACCAGGCCAGCCGGCTAATACTTTTAAATTGAATGACTCGGATGCCCCACAAGGCGTGACATCACTTGAAGCCAATAGGAGACTTTTGCACATCTCCACATACGCCTCCGTGGTGGTTGCCTCATCTCTGACCGTTCTAAAATTTCTAGCTTGGCTGCTAAGTGATTCTGTTTCAATGTTGTCGTCCCTAATTGATTCTGGTTTGGATACGCTCGCTTCTGTTGTAACTCTGGTTGCAGTTAACCACGCCCTAGCGCCAGCGGATCGAGAGCATCGGTTTGGTCATGGCAAAGCGGAGGCCATTGCTGCCCTCGGCCAAGCCGCATTTATTGCTGGCTCCGCACTGTTTTTGATTTTTGAGTCTGGTAACAGGCTAATGCGTCCACAGTCCATAGAGTATGGCCATCTAGCAATATCCGTAATGGTTGTATCTATTTTACTAACACTCGGCCTCGTTTGCTTCCAAAACTATGTGATAGCACGTACACAATCTATGGCTATTGGAGCCGACTCCGCTCACTATAAAGCAGATCTCCTCGTAAATTGTGGAATTATTGCGTCCCTCATCCTTACCACCCAATTGAATATCCCGCTTGCAGATCCGTTAATTGCTCTCGCCGTAGCACTGTATATTCTCCATACAGCTCGAAAAATAGGCATAACTGCTTTGGACGCTTTAATGGATCACGAACTTTCTGAAGACGACCGTGCAAGAATTACTAGAATAGTACAGGCTCATGCAAAGGTAAGAGGGTTACATGACCTCCGTACTCGGATGGCAGGAATGCAACCCTTCATCCAGCTGCATCTAGAGTTACCAGGAGATATAACTCTAGACGACGCTCACCTTATTTCGGATCAAGTAGAAGAGCAGTTGCTAAAAGAGTTCCCAGACGCCGAAGTAATTATTCACCAAGATCCAGAGGGCCTAAACGAGGTAACCGATGATTTTTAGGTTGCTCTCAAAGACTCATTCTACCCGTTCTTGAATTAGCCCTTTGACCTTACCGCACTCAGCACTTCGGGTGTGTCAATATCAAGCAGAACACCTAGGTCTTCCATTTCCACTTCATAGACCGATTCTGAGTGTTCGCCAATCAAATGTCTTGCTCCCACATCCCCTGCCACCGCTAGGATTTCCGAGAAATATTCCGAAGCCCACAACACTGGGTTCCCGCGTTTCCCTTCTGCTGTCGGAACACAAATTGCTCGACCTTCCGCCGGGTCAAATGCGGCCAGCAATAGGTCAATATGTTTTGCAGATACTCTTGGCATATCGCCCTGGCACACCACGATGCCATCCACTCTATCTGCCAGGAAGCGAACACCCGCCTGAAGACTGGTACTTAGACCTTCGCCATACGATGAGTTATGAATGAATTCCACTTCAAAGTCTTTCAGGGCTTCCTGGACCTTTCCCGCCTCATGCCCAGTAACAACCACTAGCGGTCGAGCACCAGACCCCTCTAACGCCGACGCTATGTGGCAAATCATCGGAATGCCATCGATTTCCTCCAATAATTTGTTTAGCCTGCCCATTCTACGTGACTGTCCTGCTGCCAATAATAGCCCCGCCACAACTGGCGCTCTCTTTACTGCAACCGAAGGATTGTCGGACCCATTCCGAGGCTGAGGGCGGGATGATATCTCTTTTAAAAGACCCCCCGCACCCATCCCCATAATATCCTTCGCTGTCACTTCTTGATCAGCAATCAAACGTTCTAGAACCCAATCAAAACCATTCAATTTTGGGGAACGCGCACAACCCGGTAACCCCAGTACCGGCATGACACCTAGATCATTTATAATATGGCCCAGCAAGAGTAAATTACCCGGATCTACGGGCATGCCAAAATGATCAATATGACCGCCAGCCATTTCGATTCCCATGGGGACTACGTCCCTCCGGTCCACAATTGCAGAGGCCCCGCTAATCAGAACCATGTCGCATCCCTGATCTAAGACCTGCCGAAGGGCTTTTGCTATTTCCGCTTCCTGGTGCTCTATTGTTCTCGTCTCAATCAACTCAGACCCAAGAGCTTCTATTCGATTAGTCACCGTTTTAATGGTGCCAAGAAGCACCTTATCCTTAGTACCGCGGAGCTGCGTCAAAATTAAACCAATCTTTTTTGCCCTAAACGGCGCAACCTTTATTAATGGGGTTGGTTTTTGTGCGGCCTTAACAGCTGCATCAACAACATGTTCTGGTGCAGCAAATGGGATCACCTTCACCGTAGCAACCATTTGCCTGGGGGCTACCTTTTCATACGGCTCTAAGGTAGCAATTGTAACCGACTCATCAAATAAATTAATACTGTCAACGCGTGCTCGATCAATAACTACCATTCCAGAAACATCCGCATAAATATTGCATCGGCCGGTAAATGCAGCCCTAGAACTGACACCTTGCCCCATTGCAGCCGCAGTCACCCGGGTCGCAGCTACATCCTCCGGAACATCACCTGACTCTAAAATTGCAGCAACGGCTTTCTCCACACCAACAGCACGCAATTGTGCGACATCAGCTTCACTTAAAACCCGACCCTTTTTAAAATTGACTTCTTCTACCCGGATGCTGTGCCCAAGCACTGCACCCGTTAATTGATCAAGAGGAAAACGCGAAAATTTCACCGACTTTAACCCTTTTCTAGCCTTAGGGCCTCTCTTGCGAATGCCTAACCTGCGTAATCTGGGACATAATTGCCAACGCTATTTCGGCTGGAGATCGCGCCCCAATAGGCAAACCAATTGGGCCGTGTATTCGGGCCATTGCCTCTTTGTCTATCCCCAACCGCTCCAGTCTTTTGAGACGGGCTCCATGAGTTTTTTTACTACCTAAGGATCCTACATAAAATACCTCCGAGGCGAGAGCTACTTCTAAAGCAGCATCGTCTAATTTTGGGTCGTGGGTTAGAGTAACTACAGCACACCGATCATCTAAACCCAATTTCCGTAACGCCTCATCAGGCCATTCATTAGATATTTCTAGCCCAGGAAACCTGTCTTCCGTGGCAAAAGCTCCTCGAGGATCCACTATAGCAACCTCGTAACCAACCGCCGCCGCTATGGGCGCCAAAGCCTGCGCAATATGAACAGCACCAACAACAACTATCCGAAGCGGAGGATTATAAACATGTATAAAATAGGAACCCCCCTCATCATTAACCAACTGGCTCTTATCTTCAGCTAGGGCAACACGCGCATTACCAACAATGTGATCGGGAGCACTTCCATCCTCATCACTATCGATTAACCACTGGCCCGGGTCCTTAAGCATAGTAACCACCGCAACCGGCATTTTTTTCTCTCGCCTAAGATTTAGAGAGGCAAGCAATCCTTTTTCCATAGTTCAGTCTACTTTCTCCACATAGATTTGGATTTTTCCACCGCAGGCGAGCCCTACTTCCCATGCCTGTTCATTGGTAACACCATAATCCAGAAGCCGCGAGTTTCCATCTGTAATAGCTTCACGAGCCTCAAGAACAACTGCCCCCTCAATGCAACCCCCTGATACAGAACCCAGCATTGATCCTGTATCATCGACCACAAGCTGACTCCCAATAGGCCTGGGGCTCGAGCCCCAAGTCCTAACAACCGTAGCCAACGCAACACCTCTGCCTTCCGCTCGCCACTTGGCCGCCACTCCTAAGACATCCTCCAAATTATCTTTCATCCGCCTTAACCCTCATCTCTATGTTTTGGTTCACGCCTAGCCACCAAATCATTTGCCACCAATGCCTCCGCCAATGCAGCCATGCTCGCCAAATTATGAACTGGCCTAAACTCATCGACGTGGGGCAACATAGCTTTAACACCTAATGCTCTTGGTTCAAACTCAGAATACCGCAAAAGTGGGTTTAACCAAATCAAGCGTCTGCAGGATTTGTGAATCCGTTCCATCTCTTCCCCCAAGCCAATACTAGGGTCTCTATCCAAACCATCAGATATTAAAATTACTACCGCACCCTGACTTAATACCCGTCGTGACCAATGAATATTAAACATCCGAAGGCACACCCCTATCCGGGTACCGCCAGACCAGTCCCTAATTACTGTCTGAGCAGATTCTAACGCCACGTCAGTATCACGCTCAGTCAAAAATCTCGTGATATTAGTCAGTCGGGTCCCAAATACGAAGGAATGCACCCGTTCTCTTTTTTTTGTCAGGGCATGAGTAAAGTGTAACAACAATCGTGAATACTTCGCCATCGATCCTGAAATATCACAAATAACCACAAGTGGTGGGGCCCTTTTCTTCGCCTTCCGATATTTTAGTTGGATCATTGCGGAGCCGGTTCGGAGATTTGCCCGCATGGTGGACCTGAGGTCTACCAAAGGGCCCTTGTGAGATTGTATCAAGTGCCTCGTCTTTCGCTCGGGGATGGACAGGGGTAAACCCTCGATAATTTTTTCGGCCTTCATAATTTCTTTGACCGACATTTTCTCAAAGTCCATTGTCCGAAAAACCTCGGCCGAGGAGGCCCCCACATAGGTCTCTCTCTGTTCAGGGTCTCGCCGGTTAGATCCAAAATTTTTAAGTCCCATAGCATCAGATAACCTTCGACTGCCTGCTGACTTTTTGCTAGCCGGAGGTGGAGGAGTTAACAACCCCGTTTCAAGTAACTTACCCAAAAGCTCGGGCCGTCTCCAAAAAATGTGAAACCCTTGGCTAAAAATAAGTTCATGTTCTGGACTACTTACAAAAATACCATGTAACGCCCAATAAAAATCTTCGGAGGACCTAAATCCCGCAATTTCTACCGCTCTGACTGCATCGATGATCTTTCCAGTACCTATCGGCAGCCCTGCTATGCGCAGTGATCTGCCAAAATGCATTATATTCAGGGCCAGCTTAGACGGCTCGGCCTGTTTTTGAGTTGTCTTCCCGGCCAATATTGGCAATCCCATCTACTTTATGGTTCTTTTATATTCTCATTACCCAATTCAATGCTCCGCAGAATTTGAGAAACTTCGCTGCCTCGAATGCGGCTTATGTCGTCCTGATATTTCAGCAACACACCCAGGGTAGAGTCTACCCCTTCTTGATTGAGTTCCAACTGGCTGATCAAGTGTAAGGCATTGGCCCAGTCTATTGTTTCGGAAATCCCTGGAGGCTTATAAAGGTCTAAGTTTCTAAGTTCTCGCACAAAGGCAACAACTTGATCTGCTAATCTTTCACCAATCCCAGGAGCCTTGAGGTCCAAAATTTGTCTCTCCCGCTTCACATCGGGATAATCTACCCAATGGTATAGGCATCGACGTTTTACTGCGTCGTGCACTTCCCGTGTTCTATTGGAGGTAATTATGACGATGGGAGTATGACTCGCATTCACCCTCCCTATTTCAGGAATAGTAACCTGAAAGTCAGATAATAGTTCTAAAAGGAACGCCTCAAAGGGCTCATCGCTTCTATCTAACTCGTCGATAAGAAGGATACCTGGCCCTTCACCATCCGCCTCTAAAGCCTGCAGCAAAGGGCGTTTTACCAAGAACCGCTCGGAGAAAACTGACTGAGATAGCTCTTTGGAGTGAGTTTCACCACGAGCTTCAGCCAACCTAATTTCAACCATTTGGCCTTGGTAATTCCAATCATATAGTGCTGAAGCTTGGTCGAGACCATCGTAACACTGCAGGCGAAAAAGTGGCCGTCCCAACACTTCGGATAATACCTTTGCCACCTCAGTCTTACCAACTCCGGCCTCGCCCTCCAAAAATAGCGGGCGCTCCATGCGAAGCGCGAGAAACAAAGTAGTAGCTAAGCTTCTGTGGCCAACATAATCTCCTCGGCGTAACAACGCCAGACAGTCATCTATGCTTTCGATAATCATTTAAAGGATTTTAGAAGCTACTAAAAACCAGCAGCCATCACCCGCAAATTTCAACTGCTCTAGCTGCCATGACACGAACCAGGTTTGCTCTGTACTCCTGACCCGCGTGGATGTCACTGTTCAACTCGTCCGGCGCAACCGTCACCCCATCAATAGCCCCTGGGCTAAATTCCGAAGCCAGAGCTTGTTCCATTTCCCCGGATCTAAAGACCGCCGGCCCTGCACCCGTTACTGCTACACGAATTTGTCCCGGAAATTTAGCAACCATCACCCCGACGATAGCATAACGAGACGCGGGATTAGCAAATTTCATATAAGCAGCTCTATCTGGAATGCTAAACCGTACATGTGAAATCAATTCTCCTTCAACAAGGCTGGTCTCAAACATGCCAACAAAAAATTCTTCAGCAGGTATCTCTCTCTGAGTAGTAACAACTGTGGCATCTAGACCAACTAGAGCCGCAGGGTAATCCGCAGCTGGGTCATTATTAGCGACAGACCCCCCCAGGGTGCCTTTATTGCGAACATGAGGATCACCTATCCCACCCGCTAGGGCTGATAGAGCAGGTATTACCGAAGACACAGCAGAATTTGCCGCCACGGCTGCGTGGGTAGTCATGGAGCCTATAGACAACGTTTCTGCACTTTGCTCCACATCGGAGAGGCCATCTACACCACCCAAATCAATAACATCGGTGGGCCTTGCCAGACGTTGCTTTAGAGTAGGGATAAGGGTCATCCCCCCTGCTAGATAAACCGGGTCTTCACTTTGGCTGTAAATTTCCGCAGCTGATTCAAGAGACGTGGCTCGATGATAATTAAAGTCATACATGGTTCACTCACTTCTTTCGTGGAACGACTAGCCCCTCGGAGATCCAGCTAAGATGGCCTTGACGATATTATGATAACCAGTGCAGCGGCAAAGATTGCCCTCCAACTCTTGCCTAACCAAGTCCTCGTTCAAATGAGGGTGGCGAGCCACAATATCAACTGCAGACATAACCATGCCTGGAGTACAAAAGCCACACTGTAAACCGTGATTATCTCGGAAAGCCTCCTGCATGGGATGTAGCTTATCTCCATCGGCCAAACCTTCTATCGTCACGACTGTGGAGTCTTGGCATTGTGCGGCAAGGATAGTACAGGATTTTATAGCTTTACCATCGACATGCACCACACATGCACCACACTGGCTCGTGTCACAGCCAACGTGTGTGCCAGTCAAACCAATATAGTCCCGAATGAATTGTACAAGCAACGTCCTAGCTTCAACTTCCGCCGATACCGCGTTCCCATTTAATGTCATCTTAACTGTTAAAGTCATATCCCTTCCCAACCTCTCAAACTGCAGAAGCCATGAGAGTGTGCTTTCCGATTGGGCCCCCGTCAAGCATCTAACAATCTTCCCGCTGAATCTAGGAGCTTAACCACCAGGTTAGCACGGCAATCACAATTACCCCACCTATCCAGATTCCCGGACTAAGCGCCCTTCTGCTGGATCCGATACCTCCTTCAAGGACCTTATTAACCTTGTCTTCATTAGAGCCCTCGCTCCCCTTCTGGAAGGTTTGGCCCTCCACCTCCGCCTTAAATGCCTCGAAAAACTGATCCGCTGTCTTTTTTGCCACCCCGACAACCATTCGGGAACCAATTTGTGCAAGCTTACCGCCTACCTGCGCCTCCGCCTCATAAGTCAGCTCTGTCTGAGCCTGAGCCTCAGCCAAACTCACCAGGCAAGTTCCTTTGGCAAAACCCGCGACCCCGCCTTGGCCTTCTCCGCTTATCCTATACCCATTAGGTGGATCTAGGTCGCTTAAGGTAACCTCGCCCGAAAATATAGCTTTAACGGGACCCACTTTGGCAGTCACCGTCGCCGCAAATTCGGTGTTAGAGATTTTTTCCAGCGTTTTTACACCCGGAATGCATCTGCTAAGAACCGCCTCGTCGTTCAAGGCTATCCATACTTGATCCCGCTCGGCAGAAACCAAATACCTTCCCTTAATTTTCATTAGACCTGACCTATTAGAGAATCAGAGACAACGACTTCAAGACAAGGAACTCGGCCATGCCAACCAGATCCAACTACAAGAAAATCAACGTTATTTGGACTTATCAATAATATAGGCAATCACGTTTTCAATCTGTTCTGGCTTTTTAAGACCAGGAAACGGCATCTTGTTGCCAGGAAGAAATTCCTTAGGTTTGGTAAGATAAGCCGTCAAATTTGCTTCATCCCAAACCAAACCGGATTCCTTCATCGCCTTTGAGTACTTGAAGCCATCAACGGCAGCAGCAGCCCTACCAACAACACCATGCAGGTTTGGTCCGATTGTACTTTTTCCACCTGCCTTAATTGTATGACAGGCCTTGCATTTGCGAAAAACCTTCTTACCCTTTTCTAAATCCGCAGCGAGCGCAGACCCAGAGCTTAGAAGAAAGAGAGCACCAAAAAACATAGTGAGGCAGTTACGATAATTCATCGACATTAAATCCTGTTTAGTTAGCTCTATAAAACCTAGCTGAATCTCCAGCCGAGGCCAAGCCCCCATAGAAGTCTCAGCGTAGGTCGATGCCTACAACGCCTAACCACCTATCGTCAACAGTTCTCACAATCACGAATTGGTAAATTTCTCGCCACCCAGCCCGGCAGGGCCCCATTCCCTAACATTCCCTCTCCAATATTATATACTTCAGAGAATCCGGCCTCTCTTAACATCTCAGAAGCATAGGCAGAGCGCCCCCCTGTCGCACAAATTAGTGCTATCGGCCGCTGTAAATCCCCACCCACAAGGTTCATAATATCCTTTGTGAAATCTTTCCGGACCTTTTTCAAAAAGTTTTGCAAACTTATGCCATGGCTAGTCGCCGGCATTCCTGTTTTACGCCACTCACTGGCCCTGCGGATATCTACGATAATTAGATCATGGTTCAAAGATAGAGAGTGCGCCTCCCCTGCATCCAATTCATCCGCAGCAGCAGACAAGGAGAAAAACAAAATACTGATTGCGACCAAGAGGCGGTACAAGCAAGAGGTTATGCAGCCCGAAAAAGTGAGGAAAAACAGCCTAGAATAGACCCCCACGGAGATTAAAAAACTTAATCCCCTCGCATCATCTCTCACATTCCTCTCCTTAGGCATGTGTTCTATGTTACAGAATCAATTCCCTACAGTGACCTCAAACTCAGTCCAAAAGTGCATGGGGGAGCCACAGCGCTAGCTGGGGAAACCCTATTACAAAGCCTAATCCTATCAACTGCAACGTAACAAACGGAATTATCCCACCATAAATCTGTTGCATCTTCACATGTGGAGGAGCCACCCCCTTCATATAAAACAGAGCAAACCCGAACGGTGGCGTCAAAAACGAGGTCTGCAAATTAACAGCCAAGAGTATGGCTATCCAAGGAACAATATCTACTGCCCCAAACGGGATATGGGTGCCAAAATCCATTAGCTTCATAAGGGGGGCAAAGAGAGGCAGAACGATTAACGTGATTTCTATCCAATCAAAGAAAAAGCCAAGTAGAAAGACCATCCCCATCATTAGAAATAACAAGCCCCAGTCGCCAAGGCCAATGTGCATGATGAAGTTGTGGACCACATCATCTCCACCCAGAACCCGATAAACATATGAAAAACAAGTAGCCCCAATGAAAATCCCAAATATCATTCCAATGGTCAGAGCCGAACGTATTAAGACATCTTTGAGCACTTGATAATTAAGCCGTCGATTCATTAGTGCCAATAAAACTGCCCCCAAAGCACCAACGCCTGCCGCCTCTGTTGGGGTTGCCCATCCAGCAAAAATCGACCCGAGAACAAAAACGATCAAACTAATTGGTGGAACAAAACTCCTGATCACCATGACATACAATTCGGCCTTGGTATCAGGCCCTAAAGAGTCAGGCAGCGGTGGAGCAAGGCTAGGGTTCAGGCGGGTCCGTATGTATATGTAGACAAGGTAAAGAACGGCCAGCAGTAATCCAGGAAAGATTGCCGCCAAGAAAAGAGTGCCCACCGAGATAGACAACAGATCCGCCATAATTACGAGCATAATGCTGGGGGGGATAAGAATCCCAAGGGTTGCTGATGCCGCGATGGTTCCAGAGGCCAGTTGCACCTGATAACCACGCTCCAACATAACAGGCAGAGCCAGAAGGCTCATCATTACGACTGATGCACCTATAATGCCCGTAGTAGCAGCCATTATCGTCCCCATTATCGTGACAGATAAAGCTAAGCCGCCTGGGGTACGTTTGAGCAATACTTGAAGACAATGAAGGAGGTCAGTTGCTACTCCCGATTTCTCGAGCATGGTGCCCATAAAAATAAACATGGGAACTGCTACTAATATTAGGTTTTCTGCTGCAGTCCCCCAGATACGGGAAATAACATTGAAAAAGTAAATAAACTCAAATACACCATAGTGCATTCCAATAAAGCCAAAACCTATCCCAACGCCGCCCAGCACCCAAGCAACAGGAAAACCGCTGAACAAAAGCAAAGCCAACGCTAAAAACATCAAGGCTGGAAGCAAATAAACGAGATCCATGAATGCTACTCCGATTTAATTTATTAGGTGCTTTCGACGCCAGGTGGCTTCGCCCCCTCAGATGATAATTCGGGACACATCTTCTTTGCCACAGCACTCTCCTCAGATGTTCCGAAAAGAAAAACCAGATTTCGCAAAAGAACCGCCAACGCACCCAAAAATAATAAGACCATTCCCAGAGGGAGAAATGCCTTGATAATCCAACGATGGCTCAAACCGGTTAAAGCTGCTGATACCTCATTCATATCAAATGACCGTTCAGCAAAATTGAACCCAAAACGAAATAATAAATATGTATATGGAATGATAAAAATCACAATTCCAATCACTTCTAACCAGGACTTTGTCTCAGCATCAAATCTCTCACGCACTATTTCAATACGGACGTGTGAGTTTTTTACATAACCGAATCCCATGCACAATAAAAACAGTGCGGCATGAAGATGCCATTCCAACTCCTGCATCTTTGTCGACGTGATATATTTATCTACTACATCGTGGGACCCCTGCATTCCGCTAGCCAAGAAAAAATCCTTAGCGCTGGTCAACAGCCCGAACTTCCGAGTGACTACATCAACTATTATTACTAACATCATGGGCAACAAAAGCCACGCCGCAATGCGCCCAATACTTGATAGAAGGCCATCTAGTGTGCGACTAACTGTCAACAAATGTTGCATCAACACCTCTCCTCAAGCTCAGGTTACCGCCAAACACCAGCCTCACATGTAAAACCCTCGAATCCCAACAATTATTTAAACCAGAAGTAGGAGCCTACAGCGGGGGCGCATTCTTTCAGGGGTAGGCTTGGAATACAACACCATAATAGTCGGATCCGTCGTTTTAAGTTGACTAGTCTATAACAAGGTTGCTACCCCACCACCCCCTTCGTTCACCTTTTTTGGCACCCCTAAATATGGCTCGCATAGTATCCACCAGGCTTACCGCAATGGTAGCTGTACTTTGTTTTGCTTTCCTAATTAGCCAGTTTTATCGGGCATCGATAGGTG